>JAZSHP010000058.1:0-11118 GCA_045533355.1 Candidatus Fimenecus sp. | reverse complement strand
TCTTGTAGGTGACAGAGATGTAATGCTTTTACAGCTTCGTAAGAGCTCTATGGGAGAAGAGATAGAAGTAGTACATACTTGTCCTAACCCTGAGTGTAAGGCAAAGTTAAAGACTATCATCAATGTAGATGAACTTGAAATAACCCCATTTGACGGTATGAGAGAAATCCCCTTTGAACTCCCTAAAGGTTATACTGATAGTAAGGGTGTACTGCACAAGACAGGAAAGATGCGTCGTCCCAATGGACTTGATGGTGAAATACTTACACCAGTTGCTAAAAACAATATGGCTAAAGCTGAGTCACTTCTTCTCTCCCGAATTTGCCAGTTTGATGACGGTGCATATATCGACCAGTCTATTATGGCAAAGTTGTCTGTAAAAGACCGTCAGTATTTACAGAGTTTACTCAACGACCACGCTTTTGGAGTTGATATGTCCATAAGCGTAATGTGTGACAGATGCGGAGAAGAGTTTAAGGGAACTCTTAATCAGTCAAATTTTATCTAAACGACTTTTTTGACATAGAATTTTCCATAAGGTACTCTTTTCAAAAAGCCTTAGAGGAAATGCACATCATAGCCTATGTGTATCATTGGGAAAGAGATACCTTGTGGAGAATGTCAAGTCGAGAAAGGCGAATGTGGGTAGATATGATAACAACACAAAAGAAAATGGAGAATGAATCTATGAAG
Organism: Candidatus Fimenecus sp.; assembly: GCA_045533355.1. Classification (GTDB taxonomy): domain Bacteria; phylum Bacillota; class Clostridia; order Oscillospirales; family Acutalibacteraceae; genus Fimenecus. The sequence goes on along the minus strand of JAZSHP010000058.1, from coordinate 10,425 downwards.
TCACATTCTCCTAAGTTACCAAAAAGAAAATAAGGCAGAAATAAAGTGCAGTGACAGAGAAATAGTTCTATGTGGAGGTGAACACAATTGAATACCTTTGGTTTAGGTCTTGTATTGACCTTTACAGACAGAGCCACAAGAGGTATGCAAAATGCTACTGGTGCATTTAATGAACTCAATAATTCTGTCACTGCTTTTTCAAATGCTAATAATGCAGAAGCGGCTTTACTTCAAATATCTGTTGCCGCAGGGGTAGCAGGAAACGAAATATTCAGAGTAGGCAACAGTATTACATCTTTGTTTACCGGGGTAATACAAAGCATAAATAATACAGGTTCTACTATACTGTCTGCTCGTTCCCAACTATCCACTTTATATGGTGATGCAAAATCAGGGCAGAAAGTATTAGACCAGATAAAAGATTATTCAGCTAAGAGCATTTTTAATTTTGAGGACCTTATTCCCTCAGTTATTATGCTCAAAGCTAATGGCATAGAAGCTTTCGACCAGATAGCTACAAGTGCATATCGAGCAAGTAACGGTGTAGAGGGCGTATCTCAAACACTTATGGATTATGCTGCTGACCTTGCGGCTTTTAATCCTAATATGCACAATATGTACGGAACTGGTGTACAAGCTGCTATGGGAGCTTTAAATGAATACATTGCAGAGGGAAATGCCGCTTCTCTTAAAAGAGGTGCATCACTTGATATTACCCAATTATTAGGTGAAGAAAAAGGAAAGACTATTGAAGAAAGAAGCCGACAAGTAGCAGACCTTATTGAACAGTTAGGAATGGTAGGTATGACTGCAAACTTAGCAGGAACACCTATGCAAAGGCTGTCAAATGTCAGTGATGTACTGTTTAATTTAATGACAGAAATTTCAGATTCGGGAGTATTTGAAAAGTATTCAGAGCTTGTGGAAAAGCTCACAGATTATCTTTTTAGTATTCCTGATGAAGAATTAGAGCAAATGGCAAAAATAATAGCCGAAGCTCTTGTGGAAATAATGACTCCCCTTGAATATGTCCTTGACTTAAGTATAAAAGCCGTTGACTGGTTAAGAGAGTTAGTTAAGCAAAATCCCGAAATGGCTAAAATGATAATTAAGGGAACTGCACTCGCAGGAGTATTTTTACTCATTACAGGAGCAAGTCTTAAACTTCTCTCAGCTTTAGGAAGCTTAAAGTTTGCACTTTCTACACTTTTTGGTAGAAGTACAATGTCCAACGGTTTTAGACTGTTAGGGTTACTTAAAAACTTTCTTATATATTTAGCTCCTATTATTGCAACAGTGGCTTTATTGAAGCTTGCTTGGGACAGAAATTTCTTAGGTATGCAAGATACCACTAAGAATTTTATCAAGGACACATTAACGACTTTTAAGATTTTATTTGATGCTTGGAATGACTACACTCTTTCCGAAGAAAACTATGAAAAAGCAAGAGAAATGGGATTGTTACCTCTTATTGAAGCTGTGCTGCAACTAAAGTATCATCTTGGCTACTTAGTTAGTGGTTTCAAGAAAGGTTTCGATGCTTTCTTTGACCAGTTAGGTAGGATTCTTGTAAAAATGGGAATCCTTGATACTGAGACTCACGGATTTACAGACCTTATTACTAAGCTTCTTGAAAAGATGACTGCACCCGGACTTACAGATACTTGGGAGAAAATAGGTTATGTATTAGGTGATGCAGTAGGTTGGCTTATTGTAGGTGTTGCTTTACTACCCACACTTGTAAAAGCGGCTAAAGTTATTCTTGCGGTCTCAAAAGTGCTTATTACAGTATTGAAAGTTATTCCGAAAATCTTTTCAATCATAAAGGGAATATTCACTATTATAACAAAGATAGGACCCTTTTTATCCGACTTTATTTTCTATTTACAATATGGTTGGTACATATTTACTTCATCTATTCTTCCTGCAATCGGAAACTTTTTTGCTTCTTTAGGTGGTTGGATAGCAAGAGGTACAGTATGGATTCTTACAGCCATAGGAAATATAACAATAGCTATTTTAGGTGCTTTTGGCATAGTCGTTACTCTTCCTGCTTGGTTAGTAGGGCTTATAGTAGCAGCAGTAGCAGTTATAATAGCTCTTGTATGGCATTTCCGTGATGAAATAGCCGCTTTCTTAGTAGAAACTTGGTGGAAGATAGAAGCACTGTTTTCAAGAATCTTAGACTGGTTTAAGAATACTAAAATCGGAAAAATAGTAGTTGGTGTAATAAGTACAATTATAAAAGCTGTAATAAAAGCTGTGAAAGCAGTAATGAGGGTGCTGTCGCCTATTATAGCTTTTGTAGCAGGAATACTGAGTGTAATCTGGAACATTATATCCTCACTATTTGAGATTATATGGTCTGCTATAAAGAGTATTGCCCCTATTCTAAAATCATTATTCTCATTGATATGGACATTGGTAAAAGGTCTGTTTACCCTTATTAAGTCCATTGTTACAAGTATATTAGGAATTGTAAAGAGTCTTGCAAACTTTATAATAAGTATAGGAAAAACGATATACTATGCTTTAAGAATGGTATTTTACCTTGTACTTTTCCTGTTTAAGACTCTTTGGGATAAGATTTCTGAGGGTCTTAGTTGGATAGCAAATCTGTTCCGAACTGTATTTAATTGGGTATACGATAATATAATTTCTCCGTTCATTTCTGCAATGTCAACAGTTTTTGACTGGTTATGCACCAATGTATTTGAACCAATCGGAAGTGTAGTATCTAAAGTATTTGAGGGCATAAATAAGATTTTTACAGGATTTAAAGAAGTTGTTATAAAAGTCTTTGGTTTTGTGAAGAGTTTTATTTGTGAAGCATTTGAGGTGGTTCAAAAAGTAGTACAACCTATTCTTGATGCCCTTACAACCGCTATTGAATGGCTTGCTGAAAAGATAGAATGGCTCGTTGACAAGGCAACAGGTTTGGCTGATAAAGTAGGTGGAGCATTTAAGTGGGCAGGAGGTAAATTAAAGGGCGCAATAGGACTCGCTACTGGCGGTTATGTAAAGACCACAGGTATTGCTGTACTTCACCCTAATGAGGTAGTAGTAAATGACGTTCTTACAAAGCGTTTAGGTTCTTTCCTTGCAGACTATGACTTAGCAAAAGACACATCTTCTCCGCTTGTTACTCAGGATATTGTTGCTACTGATGACTACAAGGAGAGGGACGATGACAAAAATCCTCTTGTTCCTTCCACCCCTGTATATGAGGAGGATAATGATGATAGTGATGAAAGTCCTATGCAAAGTTATGTTCGGAATAGCACAACAAATAACAATGTAACAAATAATAATTCCGGCGGAGACACAAACAATGATAACAGTGTGACATTTGAACAGGGAAGTATTATCTTCCAGATTGATAAGGACACTGACCTTGCAAATATGTCTGAGCAGGAGTTAAATGCTGTCGCAGAAAAGCTGATGCGTATAATGGCTCGTAAAATGCAACTGAAATCAATGCAAACAAGGAAGTGAGGTGACTTAAAGTGCCTATCTTAGATACAAGTAAAATGCACATCTATTCATCAGGAGCGAAAACAAAGGGGTATATAAAGAATAATAACACAGGAGAGAAGTTAATGTTCTTCTTTAACCCTACTGAGTTAGAGTGGGATAGAAGTGCTACATATCAAGAGATTAGTTCACCCGGACTTAATTATCCTTTATTCAACTATGTTAGAGGAAACAGCACTTCTTTCCCTGTACCCCTTAAAGTCATTGATAACCCCAGTACAGGTCTTATTAGTAAGTGGGAGGACTTTTTTGCAAAGTTGCTTCCTCCCACTGCTAATAGCAGTACCTACAACAAGCCCGATGATATAACAATAGTAATAGGAAGCTTTATTAAGGAGTGCATAGTAGAAAATCTTAATACAAAGTATGAGCGATGGAATGAGAATCTTATTCCTATTGAAGCTACATTTACATTAACTTTAAGGCAGGTGTAATTTATGGCAGTTCATATAGGTTCACGTTATATAAAGTCCTCAATATATGCTCGAAACGGTCAAGCGTTCATATTCAATATAAGGGACAAGCAAAAGTTCAATCCTGACCTTGCCACTTATTATACTGTATTACAAGGTGACACCCTTGACGGAATAGCCTATAAGTATTATGGAAACGCAAATCTTTATTGGGCTATATTAGATGCTAACCCTCAATATTTATCTGAAATGGATATAAAAGTTGGGGACGTAATAATGATACCTGCTTTTTCGGAGGTGTCAAGAGTAAGTGAGTAATACAACTACTGTTACTTGGAGATTTTGGGTAAATAACATAGAAATAGTTGATACCAAAAAAGCGTGTATAAAGAGCCTTGATTTGGATGAGCTATGTGACGGAAGTGACACACTTACTGTCACAATTATAGACCCTAATTTTGAGTATATTGATGACAATATTTTTGTAGATGAAGCAAAGATTATTTTTGAACACGGATTTGAAACCGATGTTGAACGTCAAAAATTCTCAGGCTATATATCTGCTATTGACATAAGCTTTCCCGAAGACGGTTCTCCCACCCTTACCATTACTTGCTTAGACAATTCTCACCTAATGAACAGGAAGAAGAAAAATAGGTCTTGGGATAAAGTTACAAGAGCCGATGTTGTAAAGAAAATAGCAAGAGAGTATGGGTTTAGCACAAAGATTGAGCCTAATTATACTTTTGCTACTATTGACACAATATCACAATCAGGACAGACCGATATAGAGTTCCTTGAAAGTTTGGCAAGTGATGAGCGAGAGCCTTTTCTTTGCAAGCTCATAGGAACAACTCTGCATTACAGAAAAAAAGGTTTGCTAAGTGACCCTGTTGCAACAGTAGGGTATAAGACTTACCCTTTTGATGTTATATCTTTCAGTCCTCAGATAAACAAGGAAACGAAGCAAGAAGAAATCACTTCTGCGGATATAAATGCAAGTGATAAGTCCCTTGAATCTTATACTGCAAATGACGGAAATGTAAGCAGAGATGTACAAGGAGAGAGTGTGAAAACAATATCTACCTATGCTCTCAATGACACATCACAAGACATTTCTAATATGGCTTATGACCCTGTTACAAGAGAGTGGTACAAGAAGTGAGGTGACGTTTTTTGGCTATTATCATAAACTCTGCTTGGGACGCACAGTTGTTTGAACAGGAAAGAGAAGAAGCAAGAAAACATATAAACTCTGCTTGGGACGTTAAGTGCTTTTATGAGACTTATGGTGGAAACGGACAGATTGGTAACTGGGGTAGTCCTCAATGGGCCGCAAAAAGAAATAACTACGGCAGCACATATTATCAGTACAATCCAACTGAAAGGGAGTGGAAAGAGTTTTCCGCTTCTACCTTTAGTACAGAGGGTTTCAAATCTTCTGCTACTTTTGATACAGGAAACCTAAGTTTCTCTGGCGATAGTTCAGGAGCAATATCTCAGGCAGGAGTCATAAATAGTAATAAAGATGCAAGCACTGATAGTAAAACAAGTGCTGAAAAGGACTTCATCGAGATAGAATTTAATACGCTTACAGGTGAAGTGTCCCTTATTCCTACTAAAGCTAATATGAAGATAAAGACAAATACTACAATAACCTTAAATGGTGTAGGAAAGTATCTTTCGGGTCTTTATTATGTTGCAGAAGTACGCAAGACTTTAGACTGTGATAGTGGGTATACACTTTCTGTTGGACTCTATAAAAATGGATTTGGTGACAGTCTTAAAAAGAAGTCAGATAATACTCCTACACCTACAACTACTGGAAGACCTGCACAAGTTGATACTAAAGAAAACATAGTGCAGAACAACATAAAAGTTGGAGACCGAGTAAAAATTGTGGGAGAAAGTGCTGTATATGCAAACGCCTTTGACGGAGTGTTAGTCCCTGACTATGTGAAAGAACAAATTCTTACAGTTGATGCTATAAGTGAAGACGGTCAGCGAGCAAGATTGAGTCCTATATGGTCTTGGACTTATACTAAATTTTTACAGTTAGCTTAAATGAGGTGATAATTTGGAAAATGTGTATCATGGAATGTACAGAGCCGTAGTAATGGATAACTATGACCCCGAAAGACGAGGTAGAATAAGAGTACAATGTCCTGCCGTTCTCGGAGACTATTTAAGTGCTTGGTGTGAACCTTGTATTCCTTATGCCACTGACTATGCCGGAGATTATTATGTACCCCCGATTGGAGAGGGTATATGGGTACAGTTTGAGGAAGGAGACCCAAATAAGCCTATATGGAATGGCGGTTGGTATAAAGTAGACAGTTCACCACTTACAAAAGACTCAACTCCTGACGATTATAGGTTTATTATCTTTAAAGACTCTGTAATAAGAATGGGACAGAAAGAATTTATCTTTGAACTGCGTGACGGAGAAACGAGTTATACTGTAACCATAAGTCCTTCGACTTGGTTGGGTTTAAACTATATTTCCAGTTATGATGAGGATAAAATCAAAGACCTTGAAACTTTAGTGATAAACAAGGATTGGATTCTGAGTCAACGACCCGAAGAAGTAAATCAAATGTTTTTGGAGCTTCAAGGTCTTATAGCTTCTTTAAGTAGTTCATATAATGATTTTACACAGAATATTTTTCCGCAAACTGTGGACGAAATCTATAATGAAATCAACAAGTCCTATGAAGCAAGTCATTCAGAATTAGAAGAAGTTGTAAGCCAGATAAATGGGTATGGTGGAGTAAAAAGCGACATAACCGATTTATCCCAAACAACTGAGAGTTTGAACAGAGCTATACAGAAGTTATCCAATCTGGCAAACAGGATACAAATAATTATGGACTCAAATTCTGATATAATCAATAAGAAAATTGTTCCCCTATACAACAGAACAATAGGAAATGTAGAGGATTTAATTCCCGAATTAAAATATGTAGAAGTAAGCCTAACATAATTCCCGGAGGTGATAGTAGTGCCACAAGCAGGATTTACAGGTATCAGTTTTCCTTTCCGAATAAGTGGAATAGGTGGAATATCTATGAGTTCAACAGATGTTTCAGAAGTTCCCCACATAGTAGAAGCTATGGAGCAGATACTTATGACAAGACCCAGAGAACGCTGTATGGAGTACCATTTTAAGTCCGACCTTGATTTGGACATTTTTGAGCCTAATGATGTATCAGCACAAAAACTGGTCGAACACCAGATAAGGACTGCCTTGCAGTCCTTAGAAGATAGAATTGAAATTTCAAGTGTCACTGTCACTTCAAAGGATAGTTCTATATATGCTACAATAAGGTTTAGAGTGTTGAAGTACAACACTACATATACAAAAACAGTAAAGGTGGGTGAGAAAACAAATGAGGTCAGTGATTGAAAAACTTGACTACACAACAAGAGACTATGAGGGTTTCAGACAGTTAATGCTGAATAAGCTTACGGAGCTAATGCCTGAGTATACAGACCATAGACAGTCAGATGCCGGAATAGTAATTCTTGAACTGAACGCTATGTGTTTGGATATATTGTCCTATTATCTTGACAGTATAGCAAATGAATGTTTTCTTGTAACAGCGGAGCAAAGAAGTAACATAATGAAATTTTGTAAAATGTTGGGTTATACCCCTCGTTTTGCGACTTCGGCACGTTATAAGCAGATATTCATAAAGGCAGACCCTAACAGTGATATTACAATACCCTTGCACACTAAGGTAAAAACATATAGTAGCAACCCTGAGAACTCTATTTATTTTACAACACTTGACAGCTTGAACATTCCGTCAGGAGCAGTTGGTAATGAAACTGATGAGAACGGAGAATATCTTTATGCTGTTGAAGTAATTCACGGTCTTTTTGTAAATAATGAGCTTCTTGAAGATAATGCTCACGGTCAGCCTAATCAAAGGTATTCACTTAAATATGCTCCTGCACTTATTGATGATAACTACTTTAGTGTATATGTAGAAGATACATCACTCGGAGAGGGTTCTCAAAGATGGAGCAGAGTAAACACATTTGCCGGCTCTAATTCAAGTAGCAAAGTTTTTATGGTAGAAAACAATGACTACAATGAGACCAGTGTTTTATTCGGTGATGGCTCATTTGGAATAGCACCTAACAACGCTACAATTACCTGCTCTTATGTAGTAGGTGGTGGAAGTGTAGGTAATGTAGGTCTTGGAGCAATATCTGAGCTTGAAGACAACATTGCAGGAATAAAATCTACCATTAATGTATCTGTTGTTGCAGAGGGTTATGAAGCAGAGTCCTTAGATGAAATCAAACTTAACGCTCCTATCTCCCATAGAAATATCTGGGGAGCTTTAACTGTTAAAGACTATGCCGGAGTTGTGAAGGTTAATTTTCCTGTTGTAGTTGATTCCGAAGCAAAGAAAGCCGGAATGGACGATTGGTCTGTGCCAGAAGTAGATGATATAGAAATTTATATGCTCACTTCTCTTGAAATCAGCTATGCAAAGGATAACGACCTGCACACTATACCTAATACTTGGTATAGCAATAATACAAATTATCAAGCTATTATGAACCAGATAACAGCCTTTTTTGATAGTGATACTGACTATGTACACATAGGCTCAAATACTGTTCTTGACGGAGCAAGAAAGTTAGCAGGAACAAGAGACATTATCTTACATCACCCGAACTTTGCAAAAATAAATCTGAAATACTCCCTCATTGTAAGGGACTACTTTGATAAAGATGAGGTGTCAGAAAAGATAGACTCCTATTTATACAACTACTTTCAGATAGGACACATCAGCTTTGGGGAAGAAATTAGTTTACAGTCTTTAATGTATGACATTGTTGACAAGAGCGGAATAGAAGGAATAAGATACCTTAATATTACTCTTGCTGATATTAATACTGAACAAGGAGAATATGACGGAGAAGATTATAGTGTAGTTAATAATGACTTACTTATACCTAAGATTGGAAATATTTTTGTTCTTAACAGTATCACTAAGGAATTTCCCGACACTTCTTTAAGAAGCAGGAGGTAATCAGTATGCCTGATGTAGATGTTACAGCAAAGGCTATTCTTGATAAAAGATATAAAGTTGTTGAAAGGTCTAAACGCCCTAACTTTATCCCTTATACAGACAGTATGGGTACACATAGTCCTTTCACTGATTTTATCTATTATCAGAAAATGCCCGAAGTATACAGGACGTTCGATGAACCTTTAGGCAAACCTCTGTATAGATACTTACAATCTCTATTAGAGGGAGGGTATGCAGACCTTGTGTACAATAGCACTAAAGGAGAAAGAGGGATTGAAAATCTTTTAGATATGCTTGACCCTCAAACTTGTCCGGCAGAATTTCTTCCTTATTATTGTAAGAGTATGGGTATTGAGTGGTTTCAAGACCTCATAATTGAGCGAGGAGATATTGACCCCTATTACTTTATCCGAACTTTTCTTAGCAATGTGGGTGAGATATATAAGCGCAGAGGTACTGAAAGTGTTGTAAAGTATATAGCAAAAGTTCTTACTTCTATGGACGTGGACCTTACATACCAAAGAATATTTAATAGATATGGTGTTACAAAAGAACGTGTTCTTTGGATTCAGCTTTTAGCTGAAACTCCCGAAGAAATAGCACAAGTAGAAGTAAATTCGGAAGTAATAAAACGCTTTATTGATACTCAAATACCTTACTATATAACATCAAGGGTATTGTATGTTATAAGTAAAGGTGATATAATAGTATCAGGATATACTGGAATGGCTCTTGCAAAAGTAAAGAAGCAAACAATAATACCCACAGCAAGCTATGTAGCTGATGCAGGAGATTTCATTTACTATGAAACCGAGGACAATGAGATAGTGTTAGTTCTTTATATAGGTTCTGGTGAGAACAGAATAATCGTCCCCAGAAAAATTGACGGAAAGTTAGTTGTAGGTTTAGAGCCGACTACTTTCAGTTATAATGATGAAATCACCTATATTAAGTTACCTGATACAATCAGGTTTATAGGATAAGGAGGTATTTATTTATGTCAGTTACATTACCACATTGTACTGGAACTGGTACACAAGCAGACCCTTATATATTCACAACAGCAGAGGGGTTTAAAGAAGCCATAGCAGTAGAAGCCTGTTATGCAGAAGCAGGTCAATCAAACCTCATATTCGACTGTAATGAGGGTGTACTGACTGCGCCCATTATTATAAGTTGTGCATATCTTGATTGTAAGGGACTTACAATTCTTAACGCACTTATAAATCAGACAAATTCCTATATTATGAAATTGGCTGATGCAACAGGAGGTACACAGTTTGCAAGAGAGATAAAAAACCTTAATGTATATAATTTTTGTAACATATACTATGGTGATGGAACAATAGGTCTTTTAGCTAACCCTGACTATGAGGTATATGGTGGTAGTGTCCCCTCTATCACATTCACTAACTGTAAGTCGGATC
>JAZSHP010000024.1:0-9992 GCA_045533355.1 Candidatus Fimenecus sp. | reverse complement strand
CCTTGTCGTATATACCTGCAAGGTTTACACAAGGCATATTGTGTTTTTTATACTCTTCCATAGTTCCACGGACACCGAAATATCCGTTTCCCATAAGGAATTTATTTCCGTTAAATGCAATATGTTCTTTTTCAAAAACATCAGTTTTTAAAATGTTATTCATCAAGTCACCTCACAAATCTTACAGCGCCATAAAGCATGTTGCCACAAATGCTATACCTGCCGCCATAAGCTCTTTTTTTGTAATCTTATCCCGTTTAATCAGGCTAATTAATGTAGATATAACAATAGTTCCACCCGTTACAACCGGATATTGCACCGATGCCGGAACATAAAGCAATGCAATAAGAAGTAGAAGATTTCCTATACCATTCACCACTGAATACAGCATAGAATAGAATGCCGCTTTTTTGGTAATGAAAAAATCTTTTTTTCGTTGCATAAGCAAAAAAACTAAACAGAATATAAATGTAAATATTCTCGTCAATATCATAAAACTACCGCTGTCAACACAAAGTTCAGTATAAGACTGATGAAATTTTGAAATCACACCAACCATACCATTCAAAATAAATACCGCAATATAATGTTTGAATGCTTTTTTAGACTGTTCTTGTCGATTAACAGCAAGTGAAACACAAAGAGCAATAAGGACACAACAAATGATTCTTACAATCTTAAATTCCTCACCACACATAAGCCCATATACAAAAGGTAATAACATTCCTCCAATCATAGAAAAAACTGAATACACCGATAAGTTTGCATATGTAAATGCTTTTATAGTGGAATACGAAAGACCTATACACACTAAACTATAAACAGCAGCAACAACTACTGAAAACACAGAAATGTTGAAATTGAATTTATTTGTAATTGCCAATATGATAAACCCTGTTACAGAAGAATAAAGGGAAAATTTGAGAGCAGAGTTCCAAGTATTTCCACTTTCCTTTCCATATTCATTATTTAAAAGAAACTGCGTTGAAAATAAGCATACCGCAATAACAATCATTAAATAGTAAATCATACACCTATTCTTTCTCCTTATGTTTCATAATACTTTTTTATTCATCAAATACAATGTCCTCATATTTTGACACTTCTTCCAATGCAGCACAACTAAAGAACAAACAATTAAACCACAAATTATCTTCAGCATGTTTTGAAAGAGGCCAATGAGTAGGAATCATTCCATTTTCGTGTTGAGAACGTGTTATCTGATCAGCTAAAGCTTTAGCTTTAGCCAAATATATATCTCCACATCCTGCTTCATATAAGCTTAAAAAGCCAAACACAAAATTTGCAGTAGATGCGTCAATTGGAACATGCCAATTGTATTGTTCAAGTGCACAAGGTGTAATCCATTTAGGAACCTCTGTTACTTCATTAACATTATTATCCCAATCAGTTTCCCACTCCGCATACCAAGTTAAATTCCACGGACTCGGTCTGTTCCAGACCACAAACTGATCTTCAGCAAACCTCATCAATTCTTTCGCAATTTCCATGTATTCAGCACTATCATTATGATATTTTGAATAATATCTTGCAATTGCAATAGGACTGTAATGAGTCAAGTTCATATAATTACTTGTAGGCAATATGTCCTCAAATTGTCCTTCCCAATTATAACTTTTCATTTGGGTTTCCACTGCATATGAAACTGCCTTATCGCAAACTGTTCTATATCCATCATCTTTTGTTTCTTCATACATTTCCATTAAGAAGGGAACCACCTGTTCCATAGGTGATATAAAATTTTCTGCTATCGGTTCACCCGTTTCTACTGAGCGAAGCAAATACCAACTTCCGTTCTTTTCGACTGTATTTTTATAATAATCAGCTATTTTCACAGCCTCTTTAATATATTTTTCATTTTTGGTCGCATTCCCTAAATGCAAATACATCATTCCTACAAATGCAGGATAAATCATCATAGTATTCTTCTGTTTCTGAACAGCACTTCTCCAATTAGGTGTATTTATTCCATATTCATCTGCATCAGGGCAAAAATCCAAATAATATGTCGGTGGTAAATCCGCTAACGGTTTATCTCCTCTCGGAGTTATGCTTAAAAGAAATTCAGCTGCATTAACCGCAATTTTCAAAGCTGTATCTTTAATATCATCACACAATTGTGCATACAGTATCATTGCCTCACCTAACGAGCTTATCATTTTTGCTGGATATACATTCAAATCATAGTGAGGATCAGGTGTTCCATACTTTAAAAAATGTTGAACAAACTCTTGATTTATTGCGAATTCATAAGCTTTTTTTGCACAATCAATATATGAACAAACAGCCTTCGGAGTTTGTTCTGGAAATGATGCTGATTTAAAAAATGTTCTTGCTCCAATAATAGAATAATCAGAACCATCTTTATTTAACGCAGTAACAGTTAACTGGACAACACCCTCCGGCAATTCTGCCCATATTGGTGTTAGTAGATCACAACAATCCTCTGTCTCAAAAGAGTATTTAACATTGTTTTCATCAACTGCATCAAAACGATATTTCTCACATCCCTTTATCGCAGTAAAGTGAAATGCAGGGGCATACATAAACTGGAGTGATTCAGCATTCCAGAACGGGAATTTATTTTTTTTACCGTGCTTTACCGCAGTTTGCGGACTACAACACTCTTCAAATGCTTGCTTAGCTAATTCTTTTCTTGTTTTCATAGTTATTCTTGTATGATACATTTAATTAAAATGTATCAACACGCTCCTTTCTCTTAAAAACTTTATGATATGAATGCTGTGAACATTTTTATAGTTATGACTATTTAAAGTCATTTATTGCCACAGTTTTAACTTACAAAGGAGTAGATTTTTATGCAGTATTCTATTCTTTAAAATCATCTTTTTCACTCAAAATTTTCTCCATTTTTCAACATAGAGGTGATTACCACAGCAACCACCTCTTATCTTTTTGACTAACCCCGTACAACAACTTCGGTTAATGCATCATATATATTTTTATCAATTTTAAGTGTTGTAAGTTCGCCAAAAAATTCCACAGCTGATGAAGCCTTGCGGTACATATTTAATATAGTAAGTTTAAGTTCAGTTGAACACTGTGCACTGAGTAAAATATTAAATACATCCTTTTCATTATCATTTTTACAAATCTCAGCATCGGCTTCGATAACAACATCGCCATTGACATTTTCAATTTCGATATAGATGGAATTGTTTTTATATACCTTTTTAAAGAGTTTTTCTAAACCGTTTTCTGCAACCCTTATATTATTTGTATCTTCAAGTGTTCTGAATACAACAGTGTATTTTCTATTATTCATAATAATTCCATCATCACCATTTGGTTTGTTAATTGTAAAAATCATTTTTTTCCCAAACTTCAAATCAAATTTGGTCATCGAAAAAATATCATTGGCATATGCCATCGTTTCCCCATCATCCTCATAAAGTGTAAAACTATTATCAGCCCCCGGAAATACTTGAATCTCCAAGTGTGACGGATTTTCCGTAATATTTTTACACGAATCGCCGTTCATAGGAATAATACCTCCGGCTTTTACCATTACCGGTATTTCTGACTCATTTCTATACAACTTGTATCTACGATTACCCATATATTTTCTTCCGCTGAAAAAATCAAACCATATTCCTTCAGGAAGATATGTGTTAACATTTCCCATAACTGTTATATTATCTGCTTTTGAAGTTATAGGAGTTACGAGCATTTCAGTACCAAAAAGGTATTCATTTCTGTTTACAGAATAAGCCTCGTCAGTATTATATTCATAATATACAGGAGATACGATAGGCTCGCTTTCCTTATATGCTCTGTAATTCATTGTATAAATATATGGAATAAGTTTATGGCGAAGACGCAGAAAATCTCCCATTATTTCAGCAGACAACTTGTTATAATGCCACGGTTCCTTTGATTGAAAATCATTGCAATCACTATGCAATCTCATAATCGGTGAAAAAACGCCGAACTGAATCCATCTCGTTACCATTTCATCGTCACGCACGCCCTTCATATGACCGCCTATATCATGACTCCACCAACCATAGCTGATATTTGCAGCATTCGCAGTAAAATACGGTTGAAAATCCAGAGATTCCCATGTCGCATGAGCATCTCCCGAAAATCCAATTGGGTATCTATGGCTACCCGGTCCGGAATATCTCGAAAAAATCATAGGTCTGATGTTTTTGTTGAGTTTATCGGCATAATGAAAATGATTAAGCATCCATAAAGGATCAAGCCCCTCAATTTTTGTTGTATTACCCTGTTGCCAATCCATCCACCAAAATGAAACTCCCTCTTCCTCCATCGGGTGAAGCACGAGGTCAAAATAGTTCTCTACAAACTTCGGATTTGCTATATCAAATGCAACAGTTTCTTCATTTTCTACATCAACTCCCATTGTCAGTCCAATACTTTTGTATGAACTTTCATGTGCCGCAATCCCCTCTGCCGGGTGTAGATTTAGAGTTGCCTTCATTCCGTGCTTTTTAAGAAAATCAAGAAACTCAATATGGTTTGGAAATAAATCTTTATTCCATGTGAATCCAGTCCACCCTGAACCATATTTTGCTTCAATATCGGTGTAGTGCCAATCCATATCAATAACAGCCACCGAAAATGGAATATCTTCACTCTCAAATCTTTTTACAAGATCACAATACTCTTCCTGAGAATATTTATGGAATCTACTCCACCAATTTCCAAGTGCATATCGTGGAATAAGCGGAGTATTCCCTGTTAGACGACAAAAATCTTTAAGTGCACCCTTATAATCATCTCTGTAAGCAAATAGGTATATATCAACATTACCTTTTTTTCTTATATCAACCCAACCATCCTCTGAAAGAATAAGCGATTTACTATCATCAAGCACCGACATTGCAACACGTGACATAATCCCGTCATCCAATTCGGTCTCACCGTTCTTATCGTCAAGAGTTCTTGCCGTACCTTTCAAATTATTATCGCTACTGCCAAAATGCCATTCATAGCCCACTCCGGAATTCATACCGTAAAATTTCGCTGAAAGACTGTTTTTTGTAAATTTTCCACCATGATAACTTATTTCAACACCATTCGTGCGTATTATAATGCTACCTTCTTTATGTATAACCTTATAATCAGGCACTTCAAAGTCACGGTTTATTACGGTCTGTGTTGCCCTATCTTCAAAAATACCATTCTCACTGTATTCCATTCTTATAAGTCTGTCTGTCAAAATAGTAAATCTGTAAAATTCTCCCTTGACAACCGCTTCTTGTTTGCAAACAGGTGTTGTGTTACAGATAAATCTCTCGTTTATTCTTCCCATATAAAAATTTCCTTCCATTATAACTTACAATATAATATCAAGCATCTCCATAAGACCGTTTATATGATAATCGCACATCTCGCCAATACCTGCTTGCTCGATATTACCACCTGAAATACCAACACATGAAAACCCAGCAAGCTTAATTGAAACCACACCTGCCGATGAATCCTCAATACCTATAACCTTGTGTCTTCTTTCAAAAGGTATTCCAAGACCTACTCTTGCTGTTTCAGCATAAAGCCAAGGATGTGGCTTTGGTGCAAGTTCACCTAATGTTCCTGTCTGTCCTTTTCTTAAAGCCTGACCTGCTGTTATAATTGCATCATAAAAATCAACAGGATTACCCATATCAAGTTGTTTGAATGCAGAAATAATTTCAGGCATTGCCTTTTCATACAAACCACTTGTAACTAACCCAATTTTAATGCCTTCTTTTTTAACAGTTGTCAAAAATTCTTTTAATCCCGGAGCTGGTGTAAAAGCATCTTGTTTTCCTCTACCCTTTAATATTTCATCCATTTCGTGATTTACGATTTCAAAATAATATTGTCTTGCAAGTTCCAAACTTCCGCCCTTTGCATATTTATCAATCATATACTGAAGGTGTTCAGAAACTGAATGTCCTGAAATAAAAGGTTCATCTTCTGCTTCTTTCTTGAAATCAGATTTTCCTAGAAGTCTTGCAGTTGTCTGTTCTATTACCCACATCCAAAAGCTTTCACTATGTACGCTTGTTCCATCCAAATCCATAAGGATTGCTTCTGCTTTTGGTTCAAAGTGAGTTTCATACATTGGATAAAATGCCGGATAACCCATAGAGCTTTTAACATAACAAAGCTTTTTATCGTCAAACTCTACTATATCTATTTTTTTGTCGTCCGGAGTAAGCATTTTCCTTACTCGGGATTTTCCTGCTTCAAAGAAATCACTTTTTTGTAATTCTATCATACACTACCTCTTAAAATTCAAATTCATATGTCAAAATCTTATTACTCTCAATTGAGAATTCACCCAAAAAAGCACTTTCTCTTTCTTCATTCATATTACAGATATAAACATTTTTCGGTGTTTTTGCAAAATTAAATTTAAATTTTTGTTCTGTATTGGTCGGATTAAATATTCTTACAATAATATTATCATTCTTTTCTGCTTTCTTCATAGCTGACAATATTACATTATCATTTGTGATACACATTGTTGACTTTGGTATTACATTTTCTACGCCATTATTTTTTGATAACTGCATAACAACAGGTTCAGCATTAAAACGCTGTGCCGCATTGTATAGTTTTCCCTCTTGCCAATTTCCTTTATGCGGACAAATCGCATATTCTGCAATTCTTTTACCTAAACATTGTCCACCGAGCTGGTCAGGGAATTCATTATTAAATCGAGCTTCAGTGCAAATCTTGTTCTTTACACCTTTTAATAGAGTAAGATATAATGTACCATTCTCGTCAAGTTCGTACTCTGTAAGTGAATTATTCACAAAACCTACACCTACATTATCATCTGTCACATCTACGAATGTTTGCATAGGCAATGTGCGCATATCAACATAGTGTTCTTCATTGCCGTGAATCTTTCTCTTATCAACAACAAAATGACCAGCTGCATACGAATACTCACATTTTATTCCCGTTGGATAGACCACTCTCATTCTATGGTCTTTTACATTATTATCAATTTCAACTCTGACATATACTTTATCATCATCTCTGCGAAGTGTCAGATATGACTTAATTGTTAAAATTGCAGTATCATCACTACGTTTTGAATTACTGTGATGCCAACTATGCGGTCTTGTTCCGTCTTTGGGAAGTTCCATTTTTGTTTCAATTCCGATAGTTGCTGATAGTTCGCCGTTATTCTCTATCCAAATATTTGCCGGAAGTCCTATAGTATTATAAACTCTGTTGTTATTTGGTCTTAGGTTTATCCAGTAATCTCCAACTTCTCCTGTATCTTCAAAATAATGAATATTATTATATATACGATTATTTTGCTTATCATATAGATTTACGGTTCCGTTTGGATTTACTGTTAATTTAAGATATTTATTTTCTATCTCATTATTGATTCTCGAAAGTTCCATCTTACGACTCGTAATCGGATAATTTGTTCCGCAAATAAATGTTCGCTCAAAGCCATTGTTCTTCGTAACCTTATATATACGGTATCCCATAGCCGGAATATTTTTACAATCAAGATATATTGCATATCTGTCAATATGAAATGGTCCCGGTCTTGAATCAGGTTCATGCACCGCAGAAATAACCTCATCACTTGATATAAGTTGATAGTCTACCACATTGCCGTCCTCATCATAGATATTTATATCCCATGCATTGTATTCTCTTGGTACATCAACACAAATTTTTAATATCTCATCTCTTTCAAACGGCAAGGTGTTTTCAACCAAAATCAAAACATCCTCTGCATCATAACCTGATAGGTCTATATGTTTTATAATCCCCTCTGTTGCACGTTCAATTACTACATCAGCTATTTCATATGCTTGATTTAGTCTATACATATTGTCTTGTGCTGTCTTGTCTTGAGTAACACCATTTATAGAATCATGAGGATGTGCTTTTATAAGGTAATCCCACGCTGTTTTTAAAAACTCAGAATTATATTCTTCACCACAAAGGTACGCACACACAGAAAGTGGCTCGGCAGTATGTATAATAGCATTCTGTACCTGTTTGTTACGCTGCTTTATATAAAGACGTGCTGCCAATGCATTTCCGGAACATTGCGGTGCAGAACCATCACGAAGTTCACCGTCAACTACAACAAGCTCTTTATCCTTTATACCTTCTTTTAAGACATCAATATATTCATCAACTGTACTTACTACAAACTCATAATCTTTGGAATTTTTATTGATTATTTTGATAATATCGGAAATATCTCTGAATGCACCCTGAAAATCACATCCTGCCAAAAACAGTCTGTCATTTTCCAAAATACTTTCATCTGTATTTTGCCAACAATGATCTGCCCTTTCCTGAAGTCCTTCCTGGTAAACATTTGAAAAGTCAGTCGGTCTAAAATGATCTGAATTTGCATATTCAAAATTTGCTCTGTGCCATGAACCACGCATAGACTTCCAATCATGATGCCAATTTTCATCATAATTTATTCCGTTACGCATCATTGGTATGTAATATAATGCAAACGAAGCTCTGCCTCCGATTCCAAGTCTTGTTGTCAATATCTCCGAACCGTCTGGTGAGCGCCATATAAATTCACTTTTAGGTGCTCTTTCCTCGCTAACTTTCTTTGCGGTAATACAAAAATCCATACCAAAGCTTTTGTATATCTGTGGGAATTGTGCAGTCTGTCCCCAACCAAACGAGGTATATGCCATTTTCATGGTTTTTCCGAGTTCTGCAGAATATTCATATCCTTTCATCAGATTTCTTATTAGACACTCTCCATCCAAAGGATATAAGTCGGGAAGAGTAAACCATGGCCCTGCCGTTATTCTTCCATCTTTAATAAGCTTTTTAAGTCTCTCCTCGTTTTCAGGACGTATCTTTAAATAATCCTCAAATATAACGCTCTGTCCATCCATGATAAACTGTTTATACTCTGGATCTCGTTCCATTGCATCAATCAAATCATCAATAAAATCTACTAATAATCTTCTTGTTTCCCAAATCGGATATCGCCATTCTCTATCCCAGTGACTATGAGGTATAACATACGCTTTCTTTTTCTTCATAACTATCTCCTTTGAAATTCTATGTTATTCTGATAAATATTTTTCGTACGCACGCACCAAAATAACTGTTGCCTCTGCACGTGTTGCTCTTTCCTGAGGTTTGAAAGTGTTGTCATTATAGCCGTTTATTATACCGACACTTGACAATACCGCTACAGCCTCTTGTGCATATTTATTTATTTCTTCTTTATCAGAAAATGATATATCTTCACTATCTTCATTCGACATTCTATCTGAAATCAATCGATAAACTATTGTTGCAATCTGCTCTCTGGAAATATTTTTACCTGTTCCGAAACTGTTGTCACTTTCTCCCCAAATTATGTTGTTGCTTACGGCCGCACAAACAGCAGAATAATACCAATCTTCTTTATGAACATCATTAAATTTCAAATCAGATATGCCTGTTAATTTGAAGGCTCTGACAGCTATTGCCACAAATTCTTCACGAGTAATACTGTCATTTGGAGCAAATATGCCTTCTTCCTTTCCACTTACAAAGCCCATTTCTGCAAATTTATTAATTGAATCAGCAGCCCATGACACAGACTCTATGTCTTTAAACTTGTTTTGTGCTTGAGGATTTTCCGCATTGTTTGTAACATGGACAGAAGCTTGACCAAATACGCCTGACTTAGAACCTGAGCCAACGTAAGAACCTGATGATCCACCGCCCGTTCCGCCTCCTGAACCACTACCTGAGCCTCCTATTGTTTTCCCAACATCTTCCACGGCCTTATCGAACTGTTTCTTAACGTCTTCAAGCTCGGTATAGGCTGTGACGGACGCCATAATCTTATTAACTTCTATTTGTTTTTCAGAAGAAAGCTTGTTGTATTTTTCAAATGAAATTCCTAATTCAATACTATTATCCTTTAAAACTGTCATTACAGTTGTATAGTCCCCTTCTGTCAATGCAAGTCGGTGGCCAAGCGG
>JAZSHP010000151.1:0-32893 GCA_045533355.1 Candidatus Fimenecus sp. | reverse complement strand
AATTTTATAAAAAAATATCTATTCTTTTTCAAAATTTTGTGTTATACTTATTTTGTAAAATTTTATCACCTTGTTTCGGAGGAAAATTATGAGAAAAAAGACTCAGGCATCAAAGAGACGTAAGTCCCCGAATAAAATAAGAACGATATTTTTATCTATTCTTTCTATAGTAGCGTTAACTAGTTTCATCATAGTTTCCTACATCTTGTTTGATGTAGTACGCACAGTTAATGGTAATAAGGTTATTGACCTTAAGTATTATCAGCAGAATCAGGACCAGACTACATTTATTTATGCTAAGGATAAAGATGATAATTTGGTCGAAATAGCAAAACTTCATGGTGAGAAAAACCGTGTTTGGGTTACCCATGAAGAAATGTCTGAATGGATGGGCAAGGCTTTTGTTGCTATTGAAGATAAGAGATTCTATGACCACGACGGTGTTGACTGGTACAGTTCAACATTGGGTATCGTAAACTCTGCTGTTAATACAGGTAAAGTCCGTGGTGGTTCAACAATCACTCAGCAGCTTATCAAGAACCTTACAGGTGAAGCAGGACGAAATCTTAACAGAAAATATAACGAAATGCTTTACGCTCTTAATATGGAAAAATATTATGATAAGGATGAAATTCTTGAAGCATACCTTAATACAATTTATCTGAGTCATAACTGTTATGGTGTTCAGACTGCATCACAGACATATTTTGGCAAGGATGTTTCTGAACTTAACCTTGCAGAGTGTGCCGCAATCGCAGGCATCACTCAATATCCCGGTAAATATGACCCGTTGTGGTATCCTGAAGAGACAAAAAAGCGTCAGAAGACTTGTCTTATTGCCATGCTTGATGAAGGCTTTATCACTCGTGAGGAATACGATGAAGCATTAGCATATGAGCTTATTTACACAAACAGTGAAAACTATGTCCCTGATGAAGAAGTAGAAGTTGAAAAGAGTACTGATAACGATGTTCAGAGCTATTATGTTGACTACATTATCACATCTGTAATTCGTGACCTTAAGGCACAGGGATATTCCAATTATGAAGCAACAAATATGATTTATTCCGGCGGTCTTCGTATCACTGCAGCTGTTGATATGGAAATTCAGGAATATGCGGAAGATGTATATGTTAACCGTACCGGATTCCCGGGTGAAGTTGTAAGTTCAAGTGCTGAACTTGCACAGTCTGCAATTACTATTATGGACTATTCAGGTCGTATAGTAGCAATGGTTGGTGGTGCCGGTGAAAAGACAGAAAACCGTTCAAACAACCGTGCTGCAGCAGCTATCCGTCAGCCTGGTTCTTCAATTAAGCCACTTTCAATTTATGCTCCGGCAATTGAAGAAAATGTTATTACATGGTCTTCAAAAATTAAGAACTACGGTATCAACTGGAATGGTAAGAGATGGCCTAACAACTATGGTGGTAACCCTGGTTCACCAAATAGTTATGTTACTTCTCAATATGCTGTCGCAATTTCTTATAACACAGTTCCGGCACAGATTCTTATGAAGATGGGCTTTGATGTTAGCTATGATTATCTTAAAAACAAATTTAACATCAGTACTTATAGTGATGCAAAGGACAGTGAGTCTCCATCAGCTCTTGCAACAGGCGGTTCATCAGGTGGTGTAACAACACTTCAGATGTCAGCGGCATTTGCAACATTCGGAAATGGTGGTAAGTATTTTAAGCCATACGCTTATTATGAAGTTAAGAATAATCAGGGTGAAGTAATTTTAAAGAACAGTGAAGAGAATGAATTCCAACAGGCTATTTCTCCTGAAACAGCATATGTTATGAACCAGATGCTTCAGACAGTTTATTATGGTGCAGGTGGTACAGGTCGTGGCTATGCTGTTACAAACCACAGAACATTCGGTAAGACAGGTACATCATCAAGTAACCATGACCGTTGGGTAGTTGGTGGTACTTCATACTATGTTGCAGCTGTTTGGTTTGGTTATGACTACAATAAAGAAGTTAGAGCAAGTGGTAACCCTGCCGGTGACATCTTCCATAAGATTATGAATTATGCCCATAAGGACCTTGAACCTAAAGAATTCGAGAAGGATACAGATAAGGTTGTTAAGGCAGCATACTGCGTGGGTTCCGGCCGTATAGCAAGTGCCGGATGTGGCGCTAAAGCTTACGGATGGTATAAGTCGTCAAATATGCCGGGCGTATGTACAAACTGTTATGTTTATGGTGATGCAATCGGTGAGCCGGGTGGCGAAGATGAGGTTTCAACAGAACCAGGTGAAACAACCACAGGTGGCGAAGGTGGCGGTGAAGACATAACAGGTGAGCCAACTACAGGCGGTGGTTCAACTCCACCACCGGTTACAGAGCCAACAGCTCCACCGGTTACAGAACCAACAGCTCCACCGGTTACAGAACCTCCAACAATACCTCAACCACCGCGTCCTACTTCTCCGGGAGTGCCGACACCGGCGGAAGCTGAGTAAAAACAAAAATATGCCCATCTTTTTGATGGGCATTTTGTACTTAAATACCTAAATTAGGGTGATATTTTATGAGAGAAAGAAATAAAGCATATCTTGTACTTGCTGACGGAAAAATTTTTGAAGGATTTTCCATGGGAAAAACAGGCGTGACAATTGGTGAGGTTGTTTTTAATACCTGCACATCTGCATACACTGATATATTGTCAGACCCAACATATTATGGCCAGATTGTAGCACAGACATATCCTTTTGCTGCAAATCGTGGCATTGCCCCTGAAAATGAGGGCGGTCAGATTATGTCAAACGGATACATAGTCCGTGAGTGGTGTGATGTCTGCTCCGATGGTAATGAAATGAATCTTGATGATTATCTTAAGAGCAGAGACATTGTGGGAATCTGTGGTATCGATACCCGTCATCTTACAAGATATCTTCGTGATAAGGGATATGTCAATGGTGCAATTACAGACTCCCTTGAAAATATGGAAAAATTACTTGAAGATATCAAGAAATACACGATTTCAGGCGCAGTTCATGAAATTTCAATCAAAGAGCCAATCAGGATGAAGGGGGAAAATGTAAAGTATAATGTGGTAGCTGTGGATTACGGCTCACCTCGTAAACAACTCAATGCATTTTTGCTTAATGGTTGTGATGTGACTTTTGTTCCTGCATTTACTACTGCAGAAGAAATTATGAGTTATTCTCCGGACGGAGTTGTCCTTTGTGATGGTCCGGCTGACCCGGATGATGAGCCTGTACTTGTTGGAAATATCAAAAAGCTTACTGAACAGGGAGTTCCTGTTTTTGCAATCGGCTTAGGACATCAGATGTTGGCTTTGGCTTGTGGCTTTAAAATTGTCAAAATGGAAAAAGGTCACAGAGGTTCAAATCAGCCTGTAATTATTAAAGGTACTAAAAAGATTATGGTCACAGACCAGAATCACGGATATGCTGTTGATGAAAAATCAGTTGATTCTTCAGTGGCAGATATTATAATGACAAATATAAATGACCATACTGTTGAGGGCCTCAGATATAATAAATTTAATGGACTTTCAGTTCAATTTACACCAAAAGGTGATGTGGATAGCAGTACAGGTTTTATTATCAGAGATTTCTTTAAAATGATGGACGGTGAAGAAAATGACTAAATACAATAAAATTCTTGTCCTTGGTGCAGGCCCTATAAAAATTGGTCAGTCACTTGAATTTGACTATTCTGCTTTGCAGGTTTGTCGTGCATTAAAAGAAGAGGGGATTACTGTTGTTTTTTCAAATTCAACACCTTCCGCCCTTGCAACTGATAAGGCTTTTGCAGACAGAGTATATATTGAGCCACTCAATATTGAAAGTGTAAAAAGAATTCTTGAAAAAGAAAAACCTGATGCACTTCTTTCAACTGCCGGTGGTGACGAAAGCCTTGAATTAAGTCTTGAACTCAGTCAGAACGGATACCTTGAAGAAACTAATACCGTTCTTATTGGTATAAATCAGGATGTTATCAGAAGTGTAAAAAACAGACATTCTTTCACAGATTTGTTAAGTGAAATGGATGAGCCTACTGTTCCTGCTCTTGTTGTTAACGGAGTGGAAGAGGCATGTGACTTTGCCGATAAGGTTGGTTATCCTGTTATTGTACGTCCTGCTTATACTCCTGACCGTGAAAGTGCAGAATATTGCTATGACCGTGAAAGTCTTTGGGTTAAAGCAGAAAAAAGTCTTGAGGCATCAATTGTTAGCCAGATTCTTATTGAAAAGAGTATTGCAGGTTGGAAAGAAATTGAATTTGAAGTTATTCGTGACAGTGAAAATAATTGTATAAGTGTTGCAAGTGCAGAAAGTATTGACCCGGTTGGTATTCATACAGGTGACAGTATTGTTGTAATTCCAGCACAGACACTTACTGACCCTGAATTCACACGTCTTCGTCGTGCTGCAAGAAAAATTGTATCGGGATTGGGCGTTGAGGGTAGCTGTAATGTTCAATTTGCCTTGAGTCCGGATGGAAATGAATATGTTATAACAGGCATTGACCCTCGTGTGAGTCGTACATCTGCTCTTGTTTCTAAGGCAACAGGTTACAGAATTGCTTATGTTTCTGCAAAAATTGCTCTTGGAAAGACACTTTTTGAAATTGAAAATGACATTACAGGTTGCACTACTGCTTGTAATGAACCCGCAATGGATTACTGTGCAGTTAAATTCCCTAAATGGTCTTTTGATAACTTCAATGAAGCAAGTCGTGTCCTTGGTACAATGATGAAAGCAACGGGTGAAAGTCTTGCTATCGGTACTGGTTTTGAACTTGCCTTTATGAAGGGTGTTCGTAGTGTAAACAAAAATCATCTTCCAAGACTTGAGCAGTTTGAAAACTTTACGGATGACCAGTTGAAGGATACAATCAAAAAGCTAGATGACAGTCATATTTTTGCTGTTTATGAAGCACTTTCAAGAGATATTTCCATCGATGAACTCTATTCTTTGACAAGTATTGATAAATGGTTTTTAAATAAACTCAAGAATATTGCTAATACAGAAAAACTTCTTAAAAATGATGCTGAAAATTCATATGAATATGCAAAAAATATGGGATTTACTGATTATGCAATTGAACAGATTACAGGAACAAAGCTTGAGAAATCAATGAAATCTGTTTTCAATAGCGTTGATACATGCTCTGCTGAATTTGATGCAAAGAAACCATATTTCTATTCTGTTTACGGTGCTGAAAATGAAGCGGAAATCTATATAAATGCTAATAAAACAGATAAGAAAAAAGTTCTTGTTATAGGTAGTGGTCCATCCGTTACCGGCAGAAGCGGTGACAGTGATTATTGCACTGTACATTGTATCAATTCACTTAAAAATCAGGGCTTTGAAGTAATTCTTCTCAACAATAACCCTGCGTCTGTAACAACTGATTATAACATTGCTGACAGAGTGTATATTGACCCACTTACAAGCGAGGATATTCTCAATGTGGTAAATACTGAAAAACCGGAATATGCAGTTGTTCTTTTTGGCGGAGAAGACGCTATTAAATGCTCATTATTTCTTAAGGATTCAGGTGTAGAAATCCTGGGACCTGATTATGATTTCTATCGCAAAATTACAAATAAAATTGAATTTTTTGATATCCTTGAC
The DNA here is from genome assembly GCA_045533355.1 of Candidatus Fimenecus sp. Lineage (GTDB taxonomy): Bacteria > Bacillota > Clostridia > Oscillospirales > Acutalibacteraceae > Fimenecus. The sequence continues at coordinate 27,273 of JAZSHP010000151.1, read as the reverse complement.
TATGCAAATGTAAAGCATACAAGCAGTAAAAAGCTTTATGTTGGCACCTGCATTGAAGCTCATATTATTTCTGACGGTGAAAATTTCTTTGTACCTGCTCTCTGTGAGCATATTGAAAAGGCTCATATAAACTCAGGGGACTCAATTTCTGTTTCACCAACTGTAAGTGTTAAAGAAAATATGCTCCAAATGGTTGAGGAATATATCAAAAACATAATTGCTGAATTATCCTTCAAAGGTGCTATTGATATGCAGTTTGTGGTGTTTGACAATGACCTTTATGTAACTAAAGCATCTGTGACAAACACAACTCTTGTTCCGTTCCTTACAAAGGCATCGGGTTATGATGTGGTTGATATGGCAGTCCGTTGTATGGCAGGTGAAAAGCTTACTGTTACAGGCGTCAATAAGCAAAAAGGAAATTACTATGTCCGTGTTCCTGTTTTCAGTTTTGAAAAGCTTAAGGGTGTTGATATGCTCCTTGGTGAAAAGACAAAGTCAACAGGTGACGTTATGGGTATTGGCGATACATTTGACAATGCACTTTTAAAGGGTATGATTGCATCCGGTATGAGAATTAAGAGAACGGGTTCTGTCCTTGTTTCTGTTCGAGAAAGTGATAAATCTGATACAGTTAAAATGGCAGAAGAATTCTTATCACAGGGCTTTAAAATTTACGCTACAAGTGATACTGCAAAGCTTCTTAACTCAAATCATATTGCTACAAATACAGCAAGTTGTGAACAGGCAGTGGAAATGATTAATTCTAATAAATTCTCCTATGTTGTTTCTACTTTACAGAATAACCGAAACGGCGATGAGGATGCAATTATCCGTCGTGCAGCACTTATGAAGAAAGTGCCTGTGTTCACATCTGTTCAGAGTGCATACACATTCTCAAAATCTCTTGCAAATAACAATGTTATGGAAGAGTTGGAGGTTACAGATATATGATTATTATGTCTGTGGACTATGGTGATGTGAGAACAGGAATTGCAATCTGTGATAAAATGCAGATTATAGCATCTCCTGTATGTGTCATTACTGAAAAGGACAGAGAAAGATTAATAGATAAAATCAATGAAATAGCAATTGAAAGAAAAGCAGAACGAATTTGCGTAGGAGTTCCACAGAATATGGACGGAAGTTATGGCTTTCGCAGTGAAGCTTGTCGTGAGCTTGGTGAGCTTTTAAAAGAAAAAACAGGTCTTGAAGTTGATTTTCAAAATGAAAGATTAACAACAGTTTCAGCGCATAACATCCTCAATGCTGTTGATGTGCGCGGAAAAAAACGTAAGGCCGTTGTTGATGCTGTTTCAGCAGTTTTAATCCTTGAAGACTATATGAATTCATTAAAGAACAAATAGTTGACATAAAATAACAAAATTTAAGCTTGGTACCGTGTAAAATGGTATCAAGCTTTTTTTATGTGGTGATATCTTGATTATCTATGTTGACATTCTCATTGTGCTAAATACATTGGTTAATTATTTTATTCTTCTTGCTGTCCGTAAAATAACAAGGTCATATACAAAAAGATGGCGTTTGGTGACGGGCGCTTTGTGTGGAGGAGTTTCATCATTACTTATTTTTATAGAACATCTTTCAGTTGTAATGGCTGTTTTGAAAATGATTTTGGCAATAGTAATGGTGGCGATAACTTTTGGAATGAAACCATATAAACAGTTTCTTAAAAGAATATTTTTTCTTTTTGCCATAACCTTTATTTTTGGTGGTTTTGCTCTTGCTTTTTATATGTTTTTTGATAAGGATATGATGATTTATTCAAACGGAATCATCTATTTTGATATTGATATGACATTTCTTACAATAGTTTCAGTTGTTTCATATCTGATAATAAATTTTGTTACAAAAATTACAGATAAAAAAGCACCTGAAAGTAAGGAGTATTCAGTGACAATAGAAAATGAAGGAAAAATAATCACTTGTATGGGTCTTATGGATACAGGAAACAATCTTCGTGACCCGTTTTCAGGTTATCCTGTTATCATAGTGGAAAAGAGTATTTTCGAGAAGCTTTTTAATAAAGAAAAAGTCAGGTATATTCCAATTTCTACGGTAGGTGGTGAAACTCTGATTAAATCCTTCAGACCGAAAAAAATAACAATAAATAACTTTACAACCAATAAAATATACATAGGTGAAAGTGTAACAGAGCTTGATGAGTATAAAATTATTTTAAATATAAATCTTGAGGGAGAAATGCGAAATGACTAAGCTAATAACTATTTTTAAAAGACTCTATTTGAAACTTTTCAAGGGTGGAATTTACTACATAAACGGAACAATAAATTTGCCCGAGCCATTGTCACTGGAGGAAGAACAGCTTCTGAGTGAGAAACTTGTGACGGGGGATGAAAAAGCAAGGGAGAAGCTTATAACTCATAATTTAAGACTCGTTGTTTATATTGCAAAGAAATTTGAAAGTTCAGGGGTTGCGCTTGATGACCTGATTTCCATTGGCACAATAGGACTTATAAAAGCGGTTAACACATTTTCACCTGAAAAGAATATAAAACTTGCAACTTACGCATCCCGATGTATTGAAAACGAAATATTAATGTACCTTCGCAAAATAGCCTCACAAAAAATGGTTGTTTCTCTTGATGAACCATTGAATACCGATTGGGACGGAAATGAGTTAATGCTTGCAGACGTACTGGGTAGTGACGGTGATGAAATAAGTCGTGAAATTGAAGAGGATGATGAAAAAAGACTGCTTATTCGAGTAATCGATACATTGCCGCCAAGAGAAAAAATAATAATTGAAATGAGATTCGGTCTGGGTGACCGAGAGGAGTTAACCCAAAAGGAAGTAGCTGATATTATGGGGATTTCTCAAAGCTATATTTCCCGACTTGAAAAAAGAATAATAAAAAAACTCGGTAACAGGCTTAAAGCACAAATAAAATGACAAAATTGGCATAAATTTTTTTCAAAAAAAGTATGTAAAAAAACATATAATTGTGTTATAATGTGAAGGATAGTGAATAGGTGCGTGAATTTGTACCTAATAAGAAAAGAAGGGTGTATATAATGACTTACGATGTTGCAATTGTAGGTGCCGGTGTTGTCGGTGGACTCATCGCACGTGAACTCAGTCGCTTCGATATTAAAGTGGCTTTGCTTGAAAAGTGTAATGATGTTGCTATGGGTACAACTAAGGCAAATAGTGCTATTGTGCACGGTGGATTTGATGCACAGAATGGTACACTTAAAGCAAAGCTCAATGTTCAGGGTACTCTTATGATGCCTGAGGTTTGTGAAAAGTTGCATGTTCCATTCAAAAAGAACGGTTCAGTTGTTGTTGCTTTTTCAGAAAAGGAAATGGAACACGTTAATGAACTCTATGAGCGTGGTATCAAGAATGGTGTTCCTGAACTTTCAGTAATTGACCAGGCTGAACTTCGTAGAATTGAACCAAATATCAGTGACGAAGCAGTTGGTGCACTTCTTTCAGAAAGTGCAGGTATTGTTTGTCCTTATGAGCTTACAATCGCTGCTGTTGAAAATGCAGTTTCAAATGGTGTTGATTTGGTGAGAAATTGCGAAGTAAAATCAATCAATGAAAATACTGATGGATATATTCTCAATACTACTGCAGGTGATATTTCTGCTAAATACATAATTAATGCAGCAGGTAATTTCTCTGACGAATTAGCAAAAATGGTTGGTGACGATTCAATTGACCTTGTACCACGTAAAGGTGAGTACTATGTTCTTGATAAGTCAGTTGGCAATCTTGCAGTTCACACAATTTTCCAGTGTCCTAACGAAATGGGTAAGGGTATCCTTGTAACTCCTACTGTTGACGGAAACCTTCTTATCGGACCGACAGCTCTTAATATTGAGGATAAAGAAGATATCACAACAACTCCTGAAGGACTTAAAGATATTGTTGAAAAGGCACTTAAATCAGTTCCTATCGTTTCAACAAGAAATGCAATTACATCTTTCGCAGGTGTTCGTGCTCATCCTGTTAATGACGATTTCATTATCGGTTGGTGTGATAAGAGTGCAAACTTCTTGAATGTTGCAGGTGTTGAATCACCCGGTCTTTCATCTGCTCCTGCTATTGCTCTTTTTGTTCGTGAAATTCTTAATGAAAAACTCGAACTCAATGAAAAGGAATCATATACAGATACAAGAGAAGAACCTGTTCGTTTCCGTCATATGAGTGACGATGAAAGAGCAGAGCTTATAAAGAAAAATCCTGCTTATGGTAGAATTGTTTGTCGTTGTGAAACAATCACAGAGGGCGAAATTATCGACGCTATCAAGGCTCCTGCAGGTGCTCGTGATGTTGACGGTGTTAAGCGTAGAACAAGAGCAGGTATGGGACGTTGTCAGGGTGGTTTCTGTGGCAGTAAAGTTGTAGAAATCCTTGCTCGTGAATTAGATGTTCCAATGAGTGACATCACAAAATTCGGTGGCGACTCAAAGATTATTTATGAAAGAACAAAGTGAGGTGAATCGGTATGTTAAATTATGACCTTGTTGTAGTTGGTGGTGGTCCTGCCGGTATGGCAGCTGCCCTTGAAGCAAGAGAAAATGGAGTTCAAAGTATTATCGTTTTAGAACGTGCAGAAACACTTGGTGGTATCCTTGAACAGTGCATACATACCGGTTTCGGACTTCATTATTTCGGAGAAGAACTTTCAGGTCCTGAATATGCAGGAAGATTTATGAAACTTCTCGAAGATACAGATATTGTTGTTAAAACAGATACAATGGTACTTGATGTTGCTGACGGTAATGTTGTGACAGCAGTTAATAAGAAGGACGGACTTCTTAAAATTCAGGCAAAAGCAGTTGTTCTTGCTATGGGTTGTCGTGAAAGACCTCGTGGTGCATTAAGTATCGCAGGTAGCCGTTGTTCAGGTATTATGACAGCAGGTACAGCACAGAAATACGTTAATATTGACGGTTATATGCCTGGTCACGAAGTTGTAATCCTTGGTTCAGGTGACATCGGTCTTATTATGGCTCGTCGTATGACTCTTGAGGGCGCAAAGGTTAATATGGTTTGTGAGCTTATGCCATATTCAGGCGGTCTTACAAGAAATATTGTTCAGTGTCTTGATGACTTTGGTATTCCTCTTAAGCTTTCAACTACAGTTGTTGCAACTCACGGTAAAGACAGACTTGAGGGTGTTACAATCGCAAAGGTTGACGAAAGACTTCAGCCAATTCCGGGAACAGAAGAGTATGTTTCTTGTGATACACTTATGCTTTCAGTTGGTCTTATTCCTGAAAATGAACTTTCAAAGAATTCAGGACTCCAGCTTGATATGATTACAAACGGACCAAAAGTTGATGAATATAGAGAAACAGAACATGCAGGTGTGTTTGCTTGCGGTAATGTTCTTCAGGTTCATGACCTTGTTGACTATGTTACAGAAGAAAGCCAGATTGCCGGTCTTGGTGCTGCAAAGTTCATCAAGGGTGAAAAGGTAACAGGTGACTGTGTTTATACAAAGGGTATTAACGGTGTTCGTTACATTGTTCCACAGAGAATTAACCACGACACAGATGCAGATGTTAAACTCTATTTCCGTGTTGGTGCGGTGTTCAATAATGCAAGAATTATCGTAGAATGTGACGGCAAAGAAATCCTTTCAAAGAAAAAGGTTAAGCTTTGTCCGGGTGAAATGGAATATGTTACTCTCAAACAGTCAGTTATCAGTGAACTTCCTGTTAATGCAGAGATTACAGTAAGAGTGGAGGCATAAGAAAATGGAAAATAGAGAACTTGTATGTGTTGCTTGTCCTTTAGGATGCCCTATAACTGTTACATTTGATGCTGACGGTAATGTAGCTACTGTTACAGGTAATACCTGTAAGCGTGGCGATGCTTATGCTCGTACAGAGGTTACAAACCCAACAAGAATGCTTACAACAACTGTTAGAGTACTTGATGGTAAGTCTTATGTTGTGCCTGTAAAGAGTGCAAACCCGATTCCTAAGGGTATGATGTTCCAGTGTATGGAAGTTATAAACAAAGCGTCTGTTAAAGCTCCTGTAAATATCGGTGATGTTGTTATTGAAAACATTCTCGGTACAGGTGTGGATATTATTGCGACTAATTATGCAGAATAAACGTAGTTTTGAGTTGGCGGCGGAAGTAATTCCGTCGCCACGTCAGTTAGAGTGGCAAAAGCTTGAAATGTATTCTTTTATACATTTCGGTACAAATACCTTTACAGGTCGTGAATGGGGTGACGGTACTGCTCCTGCATCAGTTTTTAATCCCAAGAAGCTTGATGCTCGTCAGTGGGCAAAAGAGATTAAAAACGCAGGTCTCAAAGCCATTATCCTTACTTGTAAGCATCATGATGGTTTTTGTTTGTGGCCAAGTGATTATACTGACTATTGTGTAAAAAACAGTCCGTATAAAAATGGTAAAGGTGATGTTGTAAAAGAAGTCAGTGACGCTTGTCGTGAATTCGGACTTAAATTCGGAGTCTATCTTTCTCCCTGGGATAGGCACGAAGCCACTTATGGTACAGGTGAAGACTATAATAATTACTTTATAAATCAACTTACAGAACTTGCAACAAAATATGGTGATATCTTCTGTTTTTGCTTTGACGGTGCTTGCGGTGAAGGCAAAAACGGTAAAAAGCAGGTCTATGATTGGAACAGATACTTTAAACTTATCCGTGAATTACAGCCAAATGCAGTTATAAACATCTGCGGACCGGATGTCCGTTGGTGTGGTAATGAAGCGGGTAAATCAAGAGAATCTGAATGGAGTGTTGTTCCTTATTATGTAAGCAATCAGGACTATGTTGCTGAACATTCGCAACAAGAGGATAATCCTGAATTTGCAAAAAGAGTAGAGGCTACAACTCAGGATTTAGGTAGTCGAAAAGCCATTGAGGGATGTACACATTTTATATGGTATCCTGCTGAGGTTGATGTTTCTATAAGACCGGGTTGGTTTTATCATAGAAGAGAAGATTTTAAGGTTAAATCTCTTAAAAAGCTCATGCAGATTTATTGGGGTAGCGTTGGTGGTAATTCATCATTGCTTCTTAATATTCCACCTGATAAAAATGGACTTTTATCAAAATATGATGTCCGTGCTTTGCGAAAATTTGGTGACGAACTGCGAAAGGAATTTCCTGAAAACCTTGCAGTTAATTGTAAAGCTTTGTCATCATCAAATGTTGATGACGACCACAAAGCGGATAATGTTTTAACTGAAAATGGTTACTGGCAATGTGGGGAAGGGGACACAACTCCTGAAATTGCTGTTGAATTCAGTTCGTCAATAATTGCTGATAAAATTGTTTTAAGAGAAAATATAGCAACAGGACAACAGATTGAATCATTTGATGTCTATGCGGATAACGGAAACGGCTATAAAAAAATCTGTTCATCAACCGTAATCGGTGCAAAACGAATCTGTCGTTTCAAAAAGCAAAAAATAAACCGAATCAAGATTGTAATCACATCATACCGCGTGAAAGCAACCCTCAATTCAGTTGTTTTTTATTGTAAAAACACATTATAGTGCGCCTTCCCCTTGAAGGGAAGGTATCACCGCAGGTGACGGATGAGGTGGAATATTATAAATGTCTGTTTATAAGAGGTGAGAATTGTGTATAGACTACTTAGTTCAATGTCGTTTACAACATATACTATATTCATTATATTAACAATTATTTTATTGATATATTCTTTTTTTGATTTGAGAAAAAAGAAGCCTGAACATCCATATAAATATCTTGCTTTGTTTTCAATTCCAACTATGGTTGTTGCGATATTCTATAAATATGTACATGAATTTGAAGTATCATCTTTTTGGGTTGAATTTGTAGAAACTATATGGATAATTTTGGTAATTTTTATGTTTGCTCTTTTGGGATACTCTACATATTTAGCTGATAAGAAAGGTTTTATTTCACCAAAGGGAAAAGTCTTGTTAAAATCGACTTTAATTCCGTGTTTGATAGTTTTGGTTCTTTGTGCATTAGGAATCATCCTTATCAATAAATTTTGGGTATAAATGTACTTGTATTATTTTTATAATCAATTACAATACAAATAACAAAACCCCAACTCAATTGAGCTGGGGTTGATTTTTATATATAGTGATTGAAATTTATTCTGATTGGGTTGGTGCATCAGCAACTGTTTCAGTTTCGGCAACTGCTGTATTTTCACCATCAATATTAAGAGATTCGAGTCTTTCTTTACGCTTGATTTCAAGCTCTTTAAGCATATTGTCTTTGAATTTACCGTCAACATTAAAGAACATAAGAGTTACACCGTAAAGGAAACGAGCAATTGCAGGGAGTAAGCAGAAAACAGCCCAGAAGCCAAGAAGTGTTTTATAGTTTGATTCAGGAACGATATTGCCGAATTCGTCTTTACGAGCAACGTAACCAACTGCTGAAATAACAACACCTGAAAGGAGCTGTGTAATTGAGTTAGCAGCTTTACCAAAGTAGTTCTGAACAGTCTGAACAAGAGCTTCGTTTCTAACGCCTGTCTTCCATTCACTATAGTCATAAACGTCACCCTGAAGAACAGCACCTGCAACGTTTAAAAGCTGATTTGGAAGACCACAGATTGTAAGACAAAGTGTAAGAACTGCAAGATTAACTACTGCGTTATGACCTTCCCAGTCAACAAGGAAGCCTTTTCCGTTGTTGCCAAAAATACCGATAACGAATGTACCTGCATATGCAAGACCTGCAAAGATACCGGATGCAACTGCAACCTTTTTAGCACCGAATTTACGGATAAGCTTAGGAGCAAGAGGCACCATAATGTAGTTAGGGATACCTGTGAAAATACCTGCGATAGAACCATGAGCAACGTTCTTTGAGTTGTGCATCCAGTAGAAGCTTTCACTGGCAACACCAACTGATTTGAAACCGGCAAAGAAGCCTGAAAGAACAAGTATGAACATTGGTCTGTTCTTGAAAACATTCTTGAATGATTCAACAACGCCAACTTCTTTCATTTGTTCACGAGATGCAAGTGGAACTCTTTCACGCATAGCAGAGAATCCGAAGAATGCAGTAAATGCAGCAATAACTGTAATGATAACTGCAAAACTTGTGTAGATGTCCTGCATACCGATTGGATTTGCCCAACCGGATGTTGCTTTTGGAAGAATACCAACAGCGAACGATGCAATAGATGGAAGGAATACACCGAAAAGGTCAGCAAACTTTGATGTGGCAATAAGATTGTCACGTTCATCGTTATTTGGTGTAATGTTGTAAAGCATAATTGTCCATGCACCGAAGTATGACATACCAAGGTTATAAACGAAAATGCCGACGATTGTCCAAACAATTTTCTGCCAATCATGAACAATGAATGATGGTGTTGTAAAGAGCATAACCATCGCTACTGCCCAGAAAGGGGTAGGAATCACAAGCCATGGACGAAGACGACCCCAACGAGTTCTTGTACGGTCAATGATAAGACCTGAGATTGAGTCGTCAACAGCATCATAAATTGACTCAATGAACATAATTACGCCGTATGTACTACCTGACATTCCAAGGAAGCTGATAGCAAAGAACTGACGGAAAGCATTAACATACTGGCTTAAGTTTTTTTGTCCGAATGATGTAAGAAGATAAGCGGCAATTTCTTTAGGACGAAGATATCTTCTGTTAGAAGCATCTTGCTGGATTGCCTCGCCGTTAACTTCTTGGGCAACGGTTGTGGTTACATTGTTTTCCACTTTTCAATCACGCCTTTTTAAATTTAGTCATATATATCCAATATATAAATAGAATATATCATAAAATCAAATAATAATCAACAAGAAAAATGAAAAATAATGTAATTATTTAAACTTTAATGAGTAAGCAACTGCTAAGCTGTCACATCTTTCATTTTCAGGATGCCCCGCATGTCCTTTTACCCACTCAAATTCATATTCGTGTTGTGCTAAAAGATTAAGAAGCTTGTCCCACAAATCAGGATTTAAAGCAGGTTTCTTGTCGGCTTTTCTCCAGTTGTTTTTCTTCCAACCCTCTGCCCATCCTTTTGTAATTCCGTTAACAACATAGGATGAATCAGAATAAATTTTAACCTTGCATTTTCTGTTAAGAGCCTCAAGGCCATTGATAACTGCAAGTAATTCCATTCTGTTATTTGTGGTTTGGGCTTCACCGCCGGAAAGTTCTTTTTCAACACCGTTACAACGCAGAATTGTTCCCCAACCGCCGGGTCCGGGATTACCTGAACAAGCACCATCAGTAAACATTTCTACATAAGTCAGTTTTTCCATAAATAACCTCAATGTATAAATAAGAGTTTTTAATATCAAACTAATTTTATCACGATTCTTCAATATTAACAATACATATTTTGAAGATTGGTTTTTCTTGACATTATATAGGAAAAATAGTATTATATTAAGACAACTATATTGAGATAGTATGGGTTTTTATACTCATTTTACATTTTTTGAATTTTTCCTGACTCTGTCCTTAGGTCGGGTACATATACTTAAAATAATTTCATAATAATCTAAAAAGGAGGAAAATATGGCAAAAGAAAATAATGAAAAATCAACACAACCAAGTGATTTGAAAAGAAAAAAGACAAATAAAAATAAGCCAGCAAAAGGAAAAAAAGGTTTTTCAAATAGAAAACAGACACAAAAAAATAATCCTTTGAAAAAATCACAGGAAAAGAAGCAGAAAAAGAATAAGAATAAGACTCCGAAAAAGCCGGATATAAATGTTCGTATAGCGTTTTTAGGTGGTCTTAATGAAGTTGGCAAGAATATGACACTTTACGAGTGTCAGGGTGATATGATTCTTGTTGACTGTGGTCTTGCTTTTCCGGAGCCTGATATGCTCGGTGTTGACCTTGTAATTCCTGATTTCACATATGTTGAACAGAATGTCAATAAAATAAAGGGTATTTTTATTACTCATGGACACGAGGACCATATCGGTGGTCTTGCTTATCTTCTTCAGAGGGTAAATATTCCTGTTTATGGTACAAAACTTACAATCGGTCTTATTGAGGGAAAACTTAAAGAGCACAAGATGCTTGACAAGATAAAGCTCAATGTTATTCAGCCAAAGGATAAGGTGCAGTTGGGTTGCTTTGAGATTGAAGCAATTCATGTTAACCACTCAATTCCTGATGCTTTGGCACTTGCTATTAATTCACCTGCAGGTCTTATTTTACAGACAGGTGACTTTAAAATTGATACAACACCTATTGATGGTGAGGTTATTGACCTTGCAAGAATTGCAAAATTAGGTGAAAAAGGTGTTCTTTGCCTTTTGTCTGACTCAACAAATGCTCAGCGACCAGGTTATACATCAAGTGAGCGTACAGTTGGTGAATCTTTTGCACGACTTTTTCAGAAAGCAGATGGAAAACGACTTATAGTTGCAACATTTGCATCAAACATTCACAGAGTCCAGCAGATTATTGATGTTGCTACATCAGTTGGCAGAAAAGTTGCTCTTTCAGGCAGAAGCCTTGAAAATGTTGTTGAAACAGCGTCAAGACTTGGCTATCTTGATATCCCTGAAGGAATTCTTATAAATATAGATTCTGTCTCAAGATATCCACATGATAAGCTTGTTATTATTACAACAGGTAGTCAGGGTGAACCTATGTCTGCACTTTACAGAATGGCATTTTCTGAGCATCGTCGTGTTGAAATCGGAACAGGTGACTATGTAATTATCTCTGCAACTCCGATTCCGGGTAATGAAAAAACGGTTGGTAAGGTTGTTGATGAGCTCTTAAAGCGTGGAGCAGAAGTTGTTTATGAAAGAATGTATGAAGTGCATGTTTCAGGTCACGCGTGTCAGGAAGAGCTTCGTCTTATGATGAGTCTTGCAAAGCCTAAATTTTTCATTCCTGTTCATGGTGAACAGAAGCATTTAAGAAGTCACGCAGCCGTTGCTGAAAGTATGGGTATTGCCCCGGGTAACATCTATATAGGTGATAACGGTAAACAGGTTGAGCTTTCAAAACGAAAAATGTCTGTAGTAGAAGATGTTCCTGCAGGTAAGATTTTTGTTGATGGTTCAGGTGTAGGTGATGTTGGCAGTGCTGTTATCCGTGAGAGAAAACGACTTGCCGAAGATGGACTTATGATTATCAGTGCGGTTATTGAAAAAGATACAGGTATGTTGGTATCCGGTCCGGATATCATCTCACGCGGATTTGTGTATGTACGTGATTCAGAAGAGCTTATTTCTGAGGCAAAGCTTGTTGCACAGATTGTAATTGATGAATGTGTCCACGAGGGAATTATCGAGTGGAATACAATCAGAAACAGAATGAGGGATGATATTTCCCGTCTACTTTATGACAGAACAAAGCGTAATCCGATGGTATTACCAATTATCAGTTCAGTTTAAAAAGGTGTTTAAGTTATGAAAAAGACAGACAGTAACAGAAAAAATAATATTAATTTTATTCTGTACCCAACAACAATTCTTGCAGTTGCTTTTTGTGTGGTACTGTCTGTTGTTATGTTCTTTTATAATACCTATATTGCTATTGGCGGACTCGTTATATCCTTAATTATCGTATTGATTGGTATAATAAGGAATAAAACTGATTTCAGAAAACTTGAAAATTCTGTTCTTGCAATTGATAAAAAGCTGTCAGCGGATAAAGAAAATGGTGAATTGATGAATTTTCCATTACCCGTTCTCATTTTTGACAGTACCGATAAAATAATATGGTATAACTCGTTATTCCGTAGCGAATTTCTTTTAGACTCACTTTACGAAAAAGTAGATGTTAAGTATTTCACATCCGGTCAGGGTGCGGATTCTATCCGTGAAATGCCGTCTGTCGAATGTGAGTATAATGGGAAAAGATATACCGCATTTTCAAGTAATACTCAGTATAAAAACGAAACGGTATATGTCTTGTACTTTGTTGAAAATACGGAACTCAAATACTACAGAGACGCATTTATTGCCACTCGTCCGGTTTTAATGTTTATAAATGTTGACAGCGTTGAAGATATTTTTGTGGATTTCAGAGAAAGTCAGCAATCAGAGGTAATGGGTGATATTGAAGCCATTGTTGAAAGATGGTTTGCAGATTACGACTGTGTTTTCAGAAAGATGGCAAACGGAAGATTTATTGTATTTGCTGAAGCCAATAGCCTTATGAAAATGAAACAGAATAAGTTTTCTGTTTTAACGATGGTGCGTTCCTATACATACAGAGAAAAGGTATTGGGAATCACCTTGTCTATAGGTATCGGAGCAGGAAAGGACCTTGCCCAGAGTGAGAGAATTGCAAGAAAATCTCTTGATATGGCAATGGGCAGAGGCGGTGACCAAGCGGTTATAAAATCTCCTAACGGTGATTTTGAATTCTTTGGTGGCGTTTCAAAGGGTATTGCAAAGCGTAATAAGGTTCGTACAAGAATGATAGCTTCTGCAATTTTGGAAACAATTAAAACAAGCGATAATGTTCTTATTATGGGACATAGATTTGCAGACCTTGACTCACTTGGCTCATCTGTAGGCTTTGCAACGATATGTAAAGCTCTTAATAAACAGGCAAAGGTTGTAATGTCATCAAAAACTACTCTTGCTATGCCTTTGGCTAAATATCTCACATCAAACGGCATAAACAACCTTATTATAGAACCCGAAGAAGCCGATGATTATGTTAACAATAATACACTTTTAGTAATTCTTGATACTCACCGAAAGAGTTTCCTTGAATATCCTGAATTATTTGATTCCATCGGTAAGGTTGTTGTAATAGACCATCACAGAAAGACAGTTGACCATATTGATAAAGCAGTTATTTTCTATCACGAACCAAACGCTTCATCTGCTTCAGAAATGGTAACTGAACTTATACAGTATATTGATATGGATATCGATATGCCAAAGGTTTGTGCGGAAGCACTTATGTCCGGTATTACACTTGATACAAAGAATTTTGTAATGAAAACAGGTGTCCGTACATTTGAGGCAGCAGCATATCTTCGTTCTTTGGGTGTTGATACTGTTGCGGTTAAACAGTTGTTCTCCAACAGTATGAAAACTCAACAGGCAAAGAGTGAAGTTGTTAAAAATGCGGCTATGTATGATGAATGCGCAATAGGTGTTGTCGATTTCGAGTCTGACGATGTGCGAATTGTTGCAAGTCAGGCTGCGGACGAACTTTTGAATATCGACGGTGTTCACGGTTCATTTGTGTTATTCAAAACAGAGAATGTGATTAATATTTCAGCACGTTCTTATGGTGAAATAAATGTTCAGCTTGTAATGGAGGAATTAGGTGGAGGAGGTCATCTTACAATGGCTGCGGCTCAGCTTAAGGGTGAAACATTTGAAAATGCACTCAATCTTCTTAAACAGGCAATAGATAAGATTAACGAAAAGAGGTTATAGATATGGATGTAATTTTGAAAGCAGATGTAAAAGGTCTTGGTAAAAAAGGTGAAAAAGTAAAGGCTTCTGATGGATATGCAAGAAATTTTCTTTTCCCAAAAGGATTAGCAGTTGAAGCAAATGCACAGAGTCTTACTGAACTTCGTAATCGTGAACAGTCAAATCAGCACAAAATTGATGTTGAAGTTGCTGCCGCAAACGATTCAAAAGCAAAGCTTCAGGGTAAAGTTATTAAAATTACTGCAAAAGCAGGTAATAACGGTAAACTCTTTGGCTCAGTTACATCAAAAGAAGTTGCGGCTGAAATTGCAAAACAGTACGCGGTTAAGGTTGATAAAAGAAAGATTTCAATGAGTGATATCAAGGCTTTTGGTTCATATAAAATTGAAGTTAAATTATATACAAACATTTCTGCTGAAATGACAGTTATGGTAGGGGAATAAAAATGGAAAGCAATTTAATGGCTTCTGAAAATCTTAATTTGCCATATAGCCTCGACGCTGAACAGGCAGTATTAGGTGCGATTTTAAAAGAACCTGAATGCCTTCCGATTGTTTCCGATATGTTGAAGATTGACCATTTGTATCTTCCTCAGCATAAGGCTATATATACGGCAATACTTAATATTGATACCATAGGTGGACGAATCGACCCACTTGTTGTTCTTGAAGAACTGAAAAAAGAGGGCGTTTATGATGACATCGGCGGTAAGACATATCTTATGAAAATAGCTGATGCGGTTCCGTCTACAAAAAATGTTGAGTCCTATATTAAAATCATAATAGATAAGTACTATCTTCGTACTCTTATGCTTACTGCAAGAGAAATTCTCGATGCCACAAATAATGGCACAGATTCTCCTGACTCACTTCTTGATTTGGCAGAGCAGAAGATTTATGATATCCGTCGTGGCAAGAATACAACAGGTCCTGCAAGAATCAGTGACATTGTTATGTCCGACGTTTTTGAGCGTCTTAAAAAGCTTGGTAGTGCTGACCCTAAGGAAAAGGAACGTTACATAGGTATTCCGACAGGCTTTTCATATCTCGACAAAGTCCTTGGTGGTGGGTTCCATCGTTCTGACTTTATAGTTGTTGGTGCTCGTCCTGCTATGGGTAAGACAAGCTTTGCACTTAATGTTGCAAGAAATATTGCAATGAAGGGCAGAAAAGTGCTTTTCTTCTCATTGGAAATGTCGAAAGAACAGTTGGCACAGCGTATTATCTCAACAGAAGCTCGAATCGTAAGTAATAAGCTCAGAACAGGTGAAATTACAGATTCAGACTGGGAAAAATTAGGACTTGCTCTTCAAAATCTTGTGAATTGTGAATTGTATTTTGATGATACAGCAAATATTAATGTTCCTGAAATGAAAGCACGAGCTCTTCGAATGAAGGATGTTGATTGCATTGTAATCGACTACTTACAGTTGATGTCAGGTACAAAACGAACAGAAAATCGTGTTGCCGAAGTTTCAGAAATAACTCGTTCACTTAAAATGATGGCGAAGGACCTTGATATCCCTGTTGTAACTTGTTCACAGTTGTCCCGTGGCGTTGCAAAGAATTCAGGTGACCATCGTCCACAGATGACAGACCTTCGTGAATCAGGTACAATCGAGCAGGACGCGGACATTGTTCTTATGCTTCATCGTGAGGATTATTATAATAACAGCCCGGATGATAAAGACGATACTGAATCTGCAAATATTGCGGAGGTTATCGTTGGTAAAAACAGACACGGCTCAACTGAAACAGTCAAGGTTGCGTGGAATCCTGAGTTTACAATGTTTTCCACTCTTGAAAGGATAAAAAATGACCAATAAGGTTTTAAAAACAATTTCAGAGCACAATTTGATAGATGAATGTAGTGTGTTGGGCATAGGACTTTCAGGTGGTGCTGATTCTGTATGCCTTTCACATATTCTGCTTACAAATAAAGATGCTTTAGGCATAAAAGAAATTAAAGGGATACATATTCATCATGGTATCAGAGGGGAAGAAGCAGACCACGATATGGAATTTTGCCGAATTTTTTGTGAGAAATTCGGAATTGAATTTGTTTCGTATTGTGTAAATGTCCCGGAGGAAGCAGAAAAAACAGGAGAGAGCATTGAGGCGTGTGCAAGACGACTCCGTTACGACTGTTTCAGCAAAAGTGGTTGTGATAAAGTAGCAACTGCTCATAATCTTAATGATAATATTGAAACCTTCATTTTTAATCTCTCTCGTGGAGCATCACTCACAGGATTGAGCGGCATTCCTTATGCAAGGGATATTTATATACGTCCGCTTCTTGAGTGCACCAGAGATGAAATTGAGAGTTATTTGGAAGAAAACAACCTTGAATTTGTAACTGATAGTACTAATCTTTGTGATGAGTACACAAGGAATAAGATTCGTCACAACATTATTCCGCAATTGTTTTCACTTAATCCGTCTTTTAATAATGTTTTTCTCAATTCAATTGATTCTGTTAAACTTGCAAACGATTACATCCTTTCGTCAGCAAAAGAATTTATTGAAAAATCAAGAATGGAAGACGGGTATGATTGTTCAATTTTTAAGAATGAACATAGAGCAATAAAAAATCAGATTATTACTTTGATTTTGAAAGAACAGAATATACCTGATGTTACGAAAAAATATATTGATTCCGTTCTGTACATTATTGAAAACGGTGGTAAGGCAAGTCTCGGTGGTAATGTGACCGCTAATTCGGACCAAAGAAAACTCTTCTTTTATGATATAGAGGATGTTGAGCATTTTGAAATTGTAATCGAAAATACCACGGATATGGTTGAAACACCGGTGGGAAGAGTTTTTTTCGATTATTTATTAAAAAAAGATTTACAAAATCTTAAAAAATCTGACAAGCAAATGCTTGTTGATTGTGATAAAATTGTTGGTGCCTTGTCAATTCGTAATAAAATTGATGGTGACAGTTATCAACCGGCAAACAGAGTGAATAAAAAACTCAAAAAGCTTTTTAATGAAGAAAAAATCTCTGTGTATGAACGTTCAAAAATGCATATTCTGACAGACGAATGTGGAATTGTGTGGACTGAATATTTCGGCGTTGCAGAGCGATGTAAAATTAAAAATAATACTGAAAAATGTATCAAAATTTCAGTGGTGGGGGAATAATAAAATGTTAAACGATATTGAAAAAGTTCTTTTGACAGAAGAACAGTTACATGAAATCGTAAAAAAACTTGGTTCGCAGATTACAGAAGATTATAAGGGAAAAAATCTTGTTTTGGTAAGCGTTCTTAAAGGTTCAGTAATATTTATGGCAGACCTTATGCGTGAAATCAAAATTCCTTGCTCTATCGACTTTATGGCAGTTTCAAGTTATGGCTCTAGAGTAAAGACTTCAGGCGTTGTGAGAATAATAAAAGACCTTGATACAGATGTTGTTCAGGGCTCAGATTTACTTATAGTTGAAGATATTCTCGATAGTGGTGTAACACTTGAATATCTTATAAAAGTCCTTTCTGCAAGAAATCCGAGCAGCATTAAAATCTGTACTTTGCTTGATAAGCCTGAAAGAAGAAAGGCAAATGTTAAAGCGGATTATGCGGGTGCACAGATTCCGGATGCCTTTGTTGTAGGATATGGTCTTGACTATGACGAAAAATACAGAAATTTACCGTTTGTAGGTGCGTTAAAACCTGCAGTTTATGAATAATCCACAGGAGTGAAAATCAGATTGAAAAAGTTTAATTGGAAAACATTAATCCCATATATCATAATACCTGCCCTTTGCATCGGTATGATATATATGTATATGGGACGTATGGCTGATAAAGAGCTTAAATATTATGAAGTTGTTGAATATTTTGACAACGGACAAATAACTGAACTTGATTTAAATATGAATAGCGGTGCTATGACATTTAAACTCAAAGGTGATGACACACAGTATAAATATACTGTTCCAAATGTTAACCTTTTTATTAATGATGTTCATGAAAATTTGAGAGAATATAATAAGGCAAATCCCGATAAACCGATTGTGTTTGATTACAAAGCAGGCACATCCGGCTCATGGATTTTCAGTATTTTACCATCACTTCTTCTGACTTTAGGTTTTGTTGTACTGATGGTTGTTATGTTCAAGAAAATGAATAATTCAATCAGCAGTGAAAATAATCGTGCAATGAATTTTGGTAAAGCCCGTGTAAAACGAGCAGACGACGAAAAGAAAAAAGTAACATTCAAGGATGTTGCGGGTGCAGATGAAGAAAAGGAAGAATTGACAGAAATTGTTGAATTCTTAAAGAATCCTTTAGAGTTTTCAAAGCTCGGTGCAAGAATTCCAAAAGGTGTGCTTCTTGTAGGCCCTCCCGGTACAGGTAAAACACTTCTTGCTCGTGCAGTAGCAGGTGAGGCTGATGCACCATTCTTCTCAATTTCAGGTTCTGACTTTGTTGAGATGTATGTTGGTGTTGGTGCATCCCGTGTCAGAGATTTGTTTAAAGAAGCAAAGAAAAATCAGCCGTCAATTATTTTTATCGATGAAATCGATGCTGTAGGTCGTCACAGAGGTGCCGGTATGGGTGGCGGTCACGACGAACGTGAACAGACTCTTAACCAGTTGCTCGTTGAAATGGATGGTTTCGGTGCAAATGAAGGTATAATTGTTATCGCAGCAACAAACAGACCTGACATTCTTGACCCTGCATTGTTGCGACCAGGCAGATTTGACCGTCAGGTTACTGTCGGATACCCTGATGTTAAAGGAAGAGAAGATATTCTTAAAGTTCACGCAAAGAACAAGCCATTAGGCCCTGATGTTGAGCTTCATCAGATTGCCGCAACAACAGTTGGTTTCACAGGTGCTGACCTTGAAAATCTTCTTAATGAAGCAGCACTTCTTGCAGCAAAACGCAAAAAGTTAGCTATTACTATGAATGAAATTGAAGAAGCAACAATGAAAGTTGTTGTAGGTAGTGAAAAGAAATCACGAAAGATTTCCGAAAAGGATAAGAAAATCACTGCTTATCATGAAGCAGGTCACGCAATTTCATCTTATTATCTTGAAAATCAGGACCCTGTAACACATATTTCAATCGTTCCTCGTGGCAGGGCTGCAGGTTTTACACTTTATACACCTGATAAGGATAATAACCATCTTCTTAAATCAAGAATGCTTGATGATATTGTTTCACTTCTTGGTGGTAGAGTTGCTGAGCAGATTATTTTTAATGATATCTCAACAGGTGCATCAAATGATATTCAGCGTGCAACTGAAACTGCAAGAAATATGATTACAAAATACGGTATGAGTGAAAAACTCGGACCTATTGCATTTGGCTCTGATAATGACGAAGTGTTCCTTGGTAAAACATATAATCACACAAGAAATTATTCAGAGAACAAGGCTGCTGTAATCGACGAAGAAGTTGAAAATATTATCAGTAATGCTTATAAGAGAGCTGAGGATATTCTTAGTGAGCATATTGAACAGCTTCATCTTGTTTCAAAGGTTCTCATTGACCTTGAAAAGATTGACAAGGAGCAGTTTGAGTCCCTTATGACAACAGGAGCTTTGCCTGTTGATAATAACGAAGCTTCTGTAACAGAAACAGTTGAAGATACAGAAATCACAGAAACTGTTGAAAGTACAGAAGTTACAGAAACAGAAGAAAATATATAATATTGCATAAAATAAAAAGGCAACAGATGTAAAACTCTGTTGTTTTTTTTATTGTTTTTCAGTTGCTTTTTTATTCCATTTGTTATACAATATATACTAATATTTTTATAGGTGGAAGTATATATCATTAGCAAGATTTGGAGTGAAAGAAAATGAAACTTAACGGTTCAGAAATTTTAACCGAAGTTTTAATTGAGCAGGGAGTTGACACTGTCTTTGGTTATCCGGGTGGTGCAGTCCTTAATATTTACGATGCTCTTTATAAATATAGTGATAAGATTACACACATTTTATCAGCTCACGAGCAGGGTGCTTCTCATGCAGCTGACGGTTATGCTCGTGCAACAGGCAAAACAGGTGTTTGTATCGCAACAAGCGGTCCTGGTGCTACTAACCTTGTAACAGGTATTGCAACAGCATATATGGACAGTGTTCCAATGGTTGTAATCACAGGTAACGTTGGTAAAGGTCTTATCGGTCGTGATGCTTTCCAGGAAGTTTATATCACAGGTATCACAATGCCAATTACAAAGCATAACTTTATGGTTCAGGATGTAAACGAACTTGCTGATACAATCCGCGAAGCATTCCGTATTGCAAATACAGGCAGAAAAGGACCTGTTCTTATTGATATCACAAAGGATGTTACTGCAGCAGTTACTGATTTTGAAAATAAACCAAAGGTAGAAATCAAGGACGAAACTGTTGTTGATATGGACGAGCTTAAAAAGATTGCTAACATTATCAATAACGCTAAAAAGCCTGTTGTAATGTTCGGTGGTGGTGTTGTTTCATCAGATGCTTCAGAAGAAGCACTCAATCTTGTTGAAAAAGCAAATATCCCATCTTGTCATACTCTTATGGCAGCAGGTGTTATCGGTTATAACAATCCGCTTAACCTTGGTCTTCTTGGTATGCACGGTGGTTATGTAACAAATAAAGCAGTTGACGATGCTGATGTGCTTATTGCAGTTGGTACTCGTTTCTCTGACCGTGTTGCTCTTGATACAAACGAATTTGCAAAGAAAGCAACTATCATTCAGATTGATATTGACCTTAGCGAAATCAATAAAAACGTTGCAGTTGACCACTATGTAATCGGTGATGTTAAAAAAGTTCTCAATGCACTTTTACCTCTTGTTGAAAAGCAGGAAAGAGTAGAATGGATAAAAATGCTTGAGGTTTATAAGGATGTTGACTATAAGCCACAGCATGATGACACACAAATTCTTCCTCATCAGTTAATCGGTGCAATCTGCGATATGGCAGGGGAAGATACAGTAGTTGTTACTGACGTTGGTCAGCACCAGATGTGGTCAGCACAGTATGTTCACCATGTAAATCCAAGAGGCTTCCTTACAAGTGGTGGTCTTGGTACAATGGGTTACGGTTATGGTGCTGCAATCGGTGCAAAGGCAGCTCTCGGTGACAGCAAAAAGGTTGTACATATCACAGGTGACGGTTCATTCCATATGAATCTTAATGAAGGCTGTACAGCAGTAAGCTACAATCTTCCTGTGATTACAGTTATTATGAATAATACAGTTCTTGGTATGGTTCGTCAGTGGCAGACTTGTTTCTACGGCAGACGCTTCTCACAGACTGACCCACACCGTAAGACAAACTTTGTAAAGCTTGCAGAGGCTTTTGGTGCAACAGGCTATTATGCGGATACAATTGCTGATTTCAAAACAGCATTCGAAAAAGCACTTAAAGCAGATGGTCCAGTATGGATTGAATGTGCAATTGATAAGGACGAAAGAGTTCTCCCAATGATTCCTGCAGGAAAAACAGTTAACGACATTATGATGGGCGACTGTGCTACATGTCCAATGGACTGCGAAAACAAAAAGAAATAAGACCAAATATCATACAATAGGGGACGTGGACTCGACGTCCCTTTTTTGTCATTCTAAGTATAACGAAGAAGCTCATTTTGAATTATATTTTGTCGGGATAATAATTTTGTAGGGGAGAATTAAGGTGATACGAGCAAGGCAATTGACGGAAAGGGGGACCTCCGATAACCTCCACTTCGTTATTAAAATGTTAACAGGATTTGATGTTTAATATTGATTTTTTTATGTTAAATGCTACAATATAATATAAAGTTGAAACTGATAATTGTTTATTTGTTTTTGGAGGTAAGATAATGAAAAAATATATTTGTTTATTTTTGTCAATTATTACTTTATTTTCTTCAATTGTATTTTTGTTTTTGTACTGTGAGGTTCGTAATTTGAATGAGGAAATATATTCTCAAGAAAATATGAAAAGAATAATAGAGTTATCTGTTAAAGGTAAACAGTATAATGAGAAGATTAATGAACTGATAACTTTGTATATATCGGAAGATTATTCTGAAGATAACTATAACAAAATTAATGAGTCGGCACAAACTATAATTGAGTTAGAAAAAATAGAAAAATTAATTTCGAGTTTGTTACCTATCCAATATCCTGATAATAACGAAAATGGGTATTCGATATGCACAGAAATATTTAGTGTTACAAAAGACTTATCGGAATGGCGAGAGAAAGCGTTGGAATATATTGAAAAGATTAATAATTCAAGTGGATATGATAGACAAATTATCATAAATAATAAAAAATCATTAGATTCCATGCGAAGAAATCAGGTTTTAGCGATTAACAAAGATTTGGAATTGTTAAAATCAGAATGGATAGATGAATGCACAGCTGTATATATTGAGAAAAGAGAAGAAATGCAAATGAGTGATGAGTATATTATTGCATTTATCGGTTATGCAATAATTTCATGTTTTTCACTTTTGATTTTCGTGTGCTTAAAAAAAGAAAAAAACAAAATATTTATAATAATAGACCTGTTTATGATTTTACTTTTTTCATTATATACGATATTTAGTATTTGTTTCGCTTAAGAATTTATTGATAACAAAAAAGAGTGTGGAATTAATTTCCACACTCTTAATCTTTTTATGTATCAAATTAGTTGTTGATGAACTTATCTTCTTCGTTGTTCCAGCTATAAAGCTTTCTAACTTCTTCACCAACCTGTTCTGCCGGATGTTCAGCAGCAAGTTTTCTCATAGCCTTGAAGTGTACCTGACGACCTGCATTTGACATATCGAGAAGGAATTCCTTAGCGAATGAACCGTCCTGAATGTCAGAAAGAACCTTCTTCATAGCCTTCTTTGTTTCATCAGTAATGATTTTTGGACCTGTGATGTAGTCACCGTATTCAGCAGTATTTGAAATTGAGTATCTCATACCTGCGAAACCACTCTGGTAAATAAGGTCAACGATAAGCTTCATTTCGTGGATGCATTCAAAGTAAGCATTTCTTGGGTCATAACCAGCTTCGCAAAGTGTTTCGAAACCAGCCTGCATAAGAGCGCAAACACCACCGCAAAGAACAGCCTGTTCACCGAAAAGGTCTGTTTCTGTTTCTGTTCTGAAATCTGTTTCAAGAACACCTGCACGAGCACCACCGATAGCAAGTGCATATGCAAGAGCCTTGTCAAGAGCCTTACCTGAAGCGTCCTGATGAACAGCAACAAGACAAGGAACACCTTTACCTGCCTGATATTCTGAACGAACTGTATGACCAGGTCCCTTAGGAGCAATCATAGTAACGTCAACGAATGATGGAGGAGTGATACAACCGAAATGAACGTTGAAACCGTGAGCGAACATAAGCATATCGCCCTCTTTAAGGTTTGGTTCAATATCTTTCTTATACATATCAGCCTGTAATTCGTCGTTGATAAGAATCATGATGATGTCAGCTTTCTTTGCAGCTTCAGCAGCTGTGAAAACTTCAAAGCCCTGCTTTTCAGCTTTTGCCCATGATTTACTGCCTTCGTAAAGACCGATGATAACATTACAGCCTGATTCCTTAGCATTAAGAGCGTGAGCATGACCCTGGCTACCGTAACCGATAACTGCGATAGTCTTGCCATCTAATAATCCTAAATTACAATCTTCTTGATAAAACATTCTCTGTGCCATAGTTTTAATCTCCTATAAATTAAATATTTTGAGTTGTTTGACATCTTGTTTGCGTTGTCATACAACATATTATATACGATAATACAACTTTGTCAATACCTTTTTTGAAAAAATTAATCAAAAGATATTTGCTCATTAATTACTGCGTGATGAAGGTGAATTGTAATAGCACTCTTAACACCCACGGAATCCCTGTTTTTAAGGAAATTCATAATCATAATGTGGTCTTTGTATGCTTCTTCAGCAATTATTTCAAGGTTATAGTTTAATTCAATTGTTTTTTGAATTGTATTTGTGAGGATAGGTAAGAAGTGTCCTAAAAATTCATTGTGAGATGCTTTAAGGATAGCACCATGGAAAGCACTTTCAGAATCAATTCGTTTCTGTCCACTTGGGTCATTTTTAAGTTCAGTCTGACAAATCTCACCAAGACGAAGAATTTCTTCAATTTCTTCATCTGTAGCTCGCTTGCATGCAAGTGCAGCAGCCTCAGGCTCAAAAATCAATCGTGCTTCATATAAATCGCGTAATGTAACCTTGTTTTTTGTGAAATCATTCACATCAATTTCCTGTGCATACTGGTCTATTTCTTCTGAAACATAAGTACCCTTACCACGCTTAACAACAAGAATACCGACTGAAATAAGTGTTCTTATAGCTTCACGAAGAGTTGTACGGCTGATTCCCAATTCCTGTGAAAGCTCATTTTCATTAGGTAACTTTTCACCGTATTTGTATTTATGCTCTTCAACAATCATCTTTTTGAGTGTCTCGGCAGTACGCTGGGATAAATTTTCCTTTTGCATAATAATTCCTCGCTTTAAAGAAAAATAATGCATCTACTATACACCATTCATTCAAAAAATGCAAATGTAATTTAAAAAAAGTAGGGGACGATGTCCACATCGTCCTGATTATATTGACAAATTATTGTTGATACGATATATTAAAAAATGAGAATAGGAGTGATAATATGAAGAAGATTAATAAATCTGAAATACCACTTATTGTTGTTTCATTAATTCAAGTGTTTTCATTATTTATATTATCAACCTCCTTTGGAAAGATAGTTGCTTTAATTAGTATTATATTAGGTTCAATTATTGCAATTTATAGTTATAAGAAAAATAAGACATCTAATCAAAGAGTTATTTTATGGATTATATTAACTGTGGTGCTGGCAGTTTCTGTTGTGTTACAATTCTTTTCTTTTAATCAATCTGATATTGTGTTGCGAATTATAAGAAGAGTAGGAATAATTGTAATGGGTGTTTATTTGTGGGTAACGAATGAATTATAAATATAAAAGTAAGTGACGATGCCCCGGTGACCCGTCTTAAATCAACAAGCAGAACTGATTTATCGGTTCTGCTTGTTTTTTTTACAGGATTGTGATAAAATGAAGTGAATAAATATAGGGAGGCGAATATTTATGAAAAAGACTAACAAATATCTTTCCTTATTACTTGCGCTTGTTATGATTTTTTCAATGATGCCGTTTGCTGCTTTGGAAGCAAGTGCAGCTGATATTCCGGTTGTTTCTCTTAAATCAAGTAGTGATACGGTGGATGTAGGAGATACCATTACTCTTACAATTACAACCACTCCAAGCTCAAAAATTATAAGTTTTGGTGCAAATATTACTTATGATAGTGAATATTTTGAGGTTATTCCTGATTCCGAATCTTATGCATCAGGTCTTTTTGGAGATATGAATGCAAATAAAGCAGGAGTTGTAAAAGTTGCTTTTGTTGTAGGAAGTCAGACGGTCGGCGACAGTGTAACAGACCTTTTCACAATTGATTTTAAGGTTCTAAAGGCAAACGGAACATTTGATTTGGATATTCTTGAGGTATATATTCTTGATGGAACAAGTCAGAAGAAAGTAACCTCTTCCGTTAACGAAGCTGTACAGCCGATTGTAATTGTCTGCAACCATACGTACACATTAGTCAATTCATCTAATGCAACATGTACTCAGGATGGATACAAAAAGTATGTATGTTCAAAGTGTAATGTTGAATATACAGAGACAATTGCAGCAGGTCATACACTTGTTAATATGAGTGCCAAGGCTCCGACTTGTACAGAAACAGGATATGAAGCATACGAATATTGCACAGTCTGTGACTATACAACATATAAAGAAATTCCTTCAAATGGACATAATTATGAGCCAACTGTAACTGCACCAACTTGTATAGAGGATGGTTATACAACATACACTTGTTCATTATGTGACGATACATATACAGCTGACGTAGTTTCAGCATTGGGACACACACCAAAGGATGCAGTAGAGGAAAAATATGTTGCTCCTACTTGTACAGATGCCGGTAGTGTTGAAAATGTAGTTTACTGTGCAGCTTGTGATGTAGAGATTTCAAGAGAAAAAGAAACAATTCCTGTGATACCTCATAAAGCAGGGGATGTGGTTGTGGAAAATAAATCCGACGCATCTTGCGGTACTCCGGGTAGTTATGATGAAGTTATTTATTGTGTTGATTGTGGATTTGAATTAAGTCGTAATTCAAAAACAACAGAAACTCTTCCACATTCTTATATATCAAGAATAACAACTACTCCTACATGTACCGAAAAAGGAATTAAGACAATTACTTGTACTGTTTGTGGTGATAGTTATACAGAAGCTCTTCCTGAAACAGGACATACAATAATAAATGTTGAGGCTAAAGAGCCAACTTGTACAGAAACAGGCTATGAAGCATACGAATATTGTTCTGTTTGTGATTATACAACATATAAGGAAATCGTTGCAAACGGTCATACTAATTCAGATGCAGTAGAGGAAAATTATCTTGCTCCTACTTGTACAGAAAATGGTAGCAAGGATGTAGTTGTATACTGTTCAGAATGTGACGAAGAAATCAGTCGTGAAACAGTAGGAATTGAAGCAACAGGCCATGCTGATAATGATGGTGACGGATATTGCGATGCAGATAACGAACTTCTCGATCCATCAGTTGAATGTGAATGTAATTGCCATAAAACAGGCATTTCAAAATTCTTCTTCAAACTGATTCTCTTCTTCCAGAGACTCTTCGGCTCAAATAAGGTTTGTGCTTGTGGTATAGCACATTATTAAAATAATAAAAATGGCGTTATGCTTTTAGCATAACGCCAACTTTTTTTTCTTTTTATTAATATACACTTACTTCTCCAATTGCAACATTTTCAGTGTATTTTTGTCCAACATA
>JAZSHP010000158.1:0-8947 GCA_045533355.1 Candidatus Fimenecus sp. | reverse complement strand
CCTACAAAAAAGGTGCGGCAAACATCACACCAAATCCCATTTTTCCCTACGCTGATGTCCATAATAAGAGTATCACCTTTTTGCGGGATATAATTCTTGGTTACACCGTCAATATTTATACTGTCTTTTCCCCATATGTAGTCATATTGAATTTCATACTCGCCAAGATAATTTTTCAGGGAATTTCTGAATACAATCAGCATTTCATCAGAACTTTTTCCATATTCAAAAGAATTTCTAAAATCCAGGTAACTTTTACTTATCGCCTGCAAAATCTGTTCAAATACCATTTTTGTGCCTCCTTGCTTTAGATGCACTATGTACTATTTCAATTTTATCAGTTCATACAAATATTATTAAGCCAACAAATATGATTGATATATTTCATCATTTATCTTCTATTAATTTGTTTAGTTTTACAATTTGTGCTGTATGAGGAACAGTTAAAGGAATATCTATTCCATTTTCTTTAAGCTGAGCACCGGATTTTGCGCCCTCACCATCTACATTGTAATTCGCGGCAACATCACACACAGGATAAATGCATACATTATCCTGCTTGATTTTACCAGAAAAAGCAACCAGTTCTATCCTTGAGCAGTCTGTGTTTCTATATTCAAGAATAAGCATTGTTTTTGTGTCACAAAGGATATGACAAACAGCGTTTTGCCAGAAATCACGTTCCTCCTTAAAAGAAGAAATATAATTTTTCAGCTTATTAAATACTGTGTCACTTAAAAGGGTAAGATCAAAACTTAACGAAATTGATCTACCTTTCATAAACCCTGACAAATAATCAAAATCCACTCCTACAACATTACTCCAAGTTGCATCATTAGTTGAAAAGATTTTTTCAGATAGGTCATCGGTTCCCAAAGCATAGTAAAAGTTTTCTGCAGTTCTAACAGAAATCCAACCTTCAAGCCATTGGGGCGGAACGCGCAGAATTGTATCCTTGAAAATTCTGAGACTATAATATGGACTTTGGTTGTCTGTTGGCCAAAAACCATCATAAAACTCTCCGTCGCGAACACTCATTCTCATACCACCAGACCCACAGTTTTCCATGTACAAATCGGGGTATTTTTCCTTAAGCTTTGCGATAAAATTACGATGTCCTTTAAAATAGTTCACAAAAGAAGTATTGTATTTATCAAAATATAAATCAGCATTAAAATCAAACTTTACAAACTCTGCCCCTAATCTGTCTATAAGCTGACAGGTTTTGTCAAAAATATAATTCGCAGCACTTTCATTGGCAAAATCAATAAAATAGGAATTTTTGCCTTTAAGAAAATAATCAGGATGTTTTTCAACAATATCAGAGCTTTCCGATGCACATTCAGGCTCCAACCAAAAGCCAAACTTCATTCCATTCTGTCGAACCTCTTGTGCAATCTCGCACATTCTTCCCTTGAAACCAAAAGACTGATTTTCTTCCCAATCGCCTCTTGCAGACCACCAGCGATTTCCTTCGCCAAACCAGCCGGCATCAATCACAAAATACTCGATTCCAAGTTCCTTAGCTTTTTCAATCTGCTTTTTGATATCATCATATGTAAATCGGTCAAATTTATAAAGCCACGAATTGTAAATTACAGGCAGGGACTTTCTCGGATATGTGTTATTCAGGTAGGAATGAAGTTTCCAACAATCCAAATCTATTCTATTGAGCACCTCATAATAAATAATTTCAGGTAGTTCAAATACTTCACCTGCTTCGAGTTTCAATTCAAAGTTTTCATTATAAACACCCAACTCAGTTTCAATTACAGTTACCTCACCCGCACAAAAAACTCTTGATATACGCATTTCCCACGAGGAATATGCACTCAAATGAAATGCAATACCTCGGTTATGTTGAGCTGACCACAGCACCATAAAAGGTGCTGCACCGCTTGCGTTTCTTACACTCTTAGAAACAGATGATACCGATGTTACAAGTGGTTGCCATCCACCTTCGCTTTCATTCTGCCAACAGTTTGACTGCGAGTATACTTCGTATTCTCCGCCGTCTGATGTGAATTTTGAGGAAATTGTATTTAGTATTACAGTATTATCCGAGATGTTTTTTACAGTTCCTTTTCTCACACAAACACCATTATCATGTTTAATAATCTCCGACCTTACCTCTATAATACCATTTTCTGCATAAAAGCTTCCATCGTCCACCGTGACATTTGCATCAAACTCGCCGAAGCTACCTTTTATATTCCATAAATTATCAGCATAGGTTGTCTGTCTATATATATTCATTTCATTCTCCTTATTTTTGAGCCAATTATCCATTCATCAACTTTTCTAAATATTCAAGACATCCAAAATTATGTTTTGCAAAGTTTTTCAACAAATCCTCTGCAGTATATTCACATTGTGTTTCAAGTGTTAAAGGTCCATCATAGCCTACCTTAGAGAGTGCCGCCATGACTTTATCCCATTCAATATTACCATTATCGGGCGCAAAATGACTATCAGCCTGTTTGTTATTGTTGTGAATATGTGTACATTTAATTCTATTTCCAAGATATTCTATTGCTGCACCATGATCAAAGTGCATCAAATTTGCGTGACCCGTATCCCAACAAATCGCCACACTGCTATCATTAAAGCTGTCAACCAACTCACACAAATCTTCATAATTAGAAGAATAGAACGGCATCGTAGGCCACAAATGCGGAAAGGTCGGTAAATTTTCTATAGCTATTCCTGTATTGTTCTTTTTTGCCAGTTCAAGATACTCGGCAAACACTTTCTTATTATCCTCCTTGGATTTTGAAACAAAAAAACCCGAACTTATTGAAGTTCTTGGATGCAAAGCACACCATCCGGCTCCAAGCTTTCCGCTTGCAATGATGGCATGTTTTATTGCAAATTCGCATTCTTCTTCAATAATTTCGGATGATAATCTGAGATCGTAATAATATGGATGCGTCTGTACACATTCAATGTTATATTTTTGCAAAACTTCTTGTATGTGTTCTATTGCTTCACCCCACTGTTTTTCGGTTTTTCCAAGCATTTCATAAAAATTGACAGAAATGTGCTTGAAACCTGCTTCGTGTGCAAACTCACATCTTTTTTCGAACATATCGTTATAAGCAAATTGCATAGCCTTTTTCATACATTTCAACTCCTTTTTTTCATTATAACATATTTATCTGAATTTGTGGATTAAAAATGTACTCAAAAACTGTAAATTTGTATTAACATTTGTTACATTTCTTGCGATATTCGGAGGCAGTCATGCCTTTTTCTTTTTTAAACACTCTGAGAAAATAGTCTACGTTTGAAAATCCGGTTTCTCCAGCAATTACCCAATTCGATTTATTTGTTTCAGCAAGTAGCTTAGTTGCTTTTGCCAGCCTTTCTTCCTTTATAAACGATGCAATTCCCTTTGGTGTATATGCTCTCATGATTTTATATATCTCTGTTCTTGACAGAAAATACTTTTTACATAAAGCATCAACAGTAAGATTTTTATCAAGATTATTTCTTATATATTCTGTAATTTCATATGCAACAGTAGTTTCGAACGGATATACAAGTCTATCAAGAACTATATATTTTGCAATTGCATCAAGTATCTTTGAGGCATCAGATAGCTGTTTATCAGAATAATACAATACCTCCGGCAAGGTATTTTCGAGCAAATTGCCTTCAAATCCGTATACCCTGCACCTATTTGTGACGCTCTCGACAAATTGCTTTCGGTCCGGTTGGTTTGTTATCTGCCCGAACATAATATAGCCGATAACCATAACACCGTTTACAAGCGGCGAAATCACCTCTGTAAGACCCATATGGCATTTTTCTATTATAGTCTTGTTCTCTCTTGCGCATTTAGCGCATAACCTTTGTGTGCTATTGGCACATTCATTACAGGAAATCTTATTATTGTGTATCATTTCACAAAAATTCGAGTTCTTTTCAGGATATGCAAGAACCTCACTAAAGTTGGTATCATACACCGCCACCTTAATTCCGGTAAGATTATAGAAAGACTCTATTAGACCACTCAGTTTCTGCTTATCTACTCCTGTTATCATTTTTCTTTCCACCTTAAATTGTATATTAATCTATTTTGTGATTTTCCTAAATAAGCTAATTATTATATTGGTAAAAATTCCCATAAAACATCTAATAGAACATGCAACCCATATATGCTAGACAGATGGTTTAGATGCAAATCGTTTACACATATAGTTTATGTAAATATTATAAATTGGCAAATTAATCTTTTAAATTGTATAGACTTGACACAAGCTAAAAGAAAACAGAACTGTCTCCTGTGCTCTTAAGCGTCAACCAGTAACTTTTACATTTCTTACACCCTTATATTGTGATATGATCCAATAAAAAGCCGTTTCCATATCAATTTCATGACCACCATCAAAAATATCAAGAAATATTCGCGCATTTGGATGTTTTAACATTATTTCTTCATATAATTCCAAGCTATGCGATACCGGAACGACAGGATCAAATTTACCGTGAAAAATTTTCAGGTTCGATTTTGCAATATTCTCTACATAAGCTACAGGAGACCTTTTTTTCATTTCGTCAGCATTGTCACTGCAACATGCCAAAACATGCTCACAATAATTTTTGTTTTGCTTTGTCCATTTTTCAAGGTCAGTAATCGGCACATATGCTCCTATTGCCTTAAAATACTCAGGGCAAAATCCTGCCATAAGAAGAGACATATGTCCTCCTCCACTCAAACCCAATAAAAATATGTTTTCGCTATCTATATTCTCTTTATTTATAACATAATCAATAGCATCTTTTATATCTTGCTTTGCATAAATCGAACCACAAGCCTGAGTACAACTAGGATTTGTTTTGAGATTATCGCCTCTGAATTCAGGCAACAACAAATTAAAATCATGTTTTTGTGCATAAGGCAACATATTATTAATCTGATTAAATCTATCATGGCTCCATGTATGAAGACCAACTAATAGTGGACGTTTTTCATTAGTCTCGGATTTGTAGAATATCGATGGTTGCATGGATGAATCCAATGTCGATTTTACCAAAATTTCTCTCTGTTTCATTTATTATTCCTCTTTTCTACATCATTTTCATCTATCATTCGACGAAGTTCATGTCCAGATTGGCGAATTGTGAATGATACGGTCTACTAATTTTCCTATAAAAACCCCACTGTTTTTATCGGAATAAAATACTTTAGAACCTACGAAAACACCAGGTTTTCTCATCGATGTATTATATCATAAATATGTAAAAATTGCAAACCATTCTTTTTGATTTGGTGACTTGTTGCATCTGAAAATCTCCGTTGACAAGTCTTTATTCAAGATCCTTTGTATATCCATAAGACGCAAAGTTTTTAACATATTCGCCTAATTTTCTCTTTGTTTCAAGTTGTGTCCTGATTTTAACAGACATATCACGGCAATAATTATCGTTCATAATATTTTTTATAGGTATTAAGAACATATCAGTTTCACTTGTTTCGTTATTACTGTCATAATGATCAGTTATTGCAATAAATCTGATTCCATTTTGTTGGAAAATTACCTGCATGTATCTGTCACACTCATAGTGATTTCTTCCGAAACGAGACAAATTACGCATAGTATTCAAAGCTATGCGTAAATTTTTTGAAAAACTTAATTTTGTTGTTGTATTTTACTTAAAATTATGATACAATAATTACAACAGATATTAAAGGAGGTTTTTATATGCCAAATATCAGACCTGTTTCAGATTTAAGAAATTACGCAGAGGTATTAAAAGAAATTTCATTTGATGAGCCGGTATTTCTTACAAAAAACGGCAGAGGTCGTTATGCCATTGTCGATATGGAAGAATATGAAAAAACAAAAGCTATTATTAAACTTATGGGCAAACTTGCCGAAGCTGAAAAATCAGCAAAAGAAAACGGATGGTTATCTAATGACGATGTAAAAGCTGCTTTGGGGGTATAATGATGAAAATACGAGTTACCCCTACCGCATTAAATGACTTAAAAGAAATTAAGTCTTATATCGAAAATGATTTGTCGAATCCCATAGCCGCAAATAATGTAATTAGACGTATCATTGAAGATTATAGCCGTTTGGAAATTTCTCCCCACATGGGACCGTCATTATCGACCAAGGTGCCTTTTGATACAGATTACCGCTTTATCGTTAGTGGGAATTATCTTGTATTTTACAAAGCCGATGATGAATATGTTTCTATCTATCGAGTACTTTACGGACGAAGAGATTATCTTAAAATCATTTTTGATGATATTGACCTAAGTGACGAAGAATAACAAAATCCCTCAAAGAGTCATAAGCTCCTTGAGGGATTTTCCTTGACAATCTAATGTTTACATTCCTTGTTTGGGCTGAATTTTAATCTCATATCCTAACACATCTAAGATACTGCACAATGTTTTTAGTGTAGGACTGTTTTCTTTGTTTTCAATTCTTGAAATCACCTGCTGTTTGTTTCCACTTCTTTCGGCTAATTCAGTCTGGGATAAATTTGCTTCTTTTCTGATTTTCACAAGTTCGGCAAGTAATTTATATTCATTTCTGCTACCTTGCCATAAGTTATCAAATTCGCTATCTGTTTTTCTTTTTTCTGCAATTTGTTCATTTACATTAATCTGTTTGAATGGCATAGCTAATCCTCCTCATATAAAAGACTTGTTTAAGAGTTTCCCAA
Organism: Candidatus Fimenecus sp.; assembly: GCA_045533355.1. Classification (GTDB taxonomy): domain Bacteria; phylum Bacillota; class Clostridia; order Oscillospirales; family Acutalibacteraceae; genus Fimenecus. Next base: position 2,263 of record JAZSHP010000158.1, on the reverse strand, counting down.
GTTCTTTAGCTCTTGATATAACAATGTTTTTGTCAGTCGTTTCGGTTTTGTTCTTTTGCTTTCTGCAAGCATGTAACAAATATACATCTTCATTTTCAATAGTGACATAAAAGATTCGATTGTGTTTATAAAAAACAACTTTTTTGTTGTATTGTCAATGTTTTTTATAAATTTAATCTTTTAGATTATATCCTCAAAAGTTAATAATTTTCAAAATTTTTGCGGATATAATCCTAAAAACTTTTTGATAGGAATAATCCCTTAAAGAGTCATAAGCGCTTTGAGGGATTTTATCGTTATTTTTATTAGATACAGAAGGCAGCGTAAAGAGGAATTGTTTTTTTCCCATCTTCAAACCCGAAGTTTCTGGCAGAGAGCTTTATCGCATACTTTGGTTTATTTATTTGTATATACATATTAAGACTCTTTGCCTTCGTATTATCGGCACTCTTAACCTCTATTGGTATAATATCACCATCAAGTTGTATAATGAAATCTACCTCTGCACCACGCTCTGTCATCCAGTAATATGTTTTGTGACCATTTAATATAAGTTGTGAGTTAACATAATTCTCGGTCATTCCGCCTTTAAAATCATTAAGTTCATCAGACATATAAAGCACGTCCTGTGCGAGTAATTCTTTTTTTGCACATAAAAGTCCAACATCGGAAACATAAATTTTAAATGAATCAATATCACGATAATTCTCAAGTGGCTTTTTAATCTGTTCAACCTTATACATCTGTGATACTATTCCTGATAACGCAAGCCACTCAACTGCATTTTCAAATTCTGCTGCTCTTGCACCTTTTTTTATAAGCTTATACTGAAATCTTGTGTTTTTCTTTGAAAGCTGTACTGTGATGTTATCATAAGTAAGTCTTGTTTTCTTTATTTCATTTTTATTGTTGTACTTACTCATATCGTCAAGATAGCCTTCAAGAATCATATTTTGAGTATGCCTGATAAGAATATAATCTTTTGTTTGTGCGTATTTCATTACGCATTCGGGCATTCCTCCTACAACAAGGTATTGTCTGTATAAATTCATAGCATCTTCATGGAGAATTTCCGGCATAGGAGAATTCGTGTCAAAACATTCTTTTATTCTCTTAACCAAATCATCCTTGCCAAGTGCAAGCATAAATTCTTCCATATCCATCGGATACATTGTTTTTATATCAACCTTGCCGACGGGGAATGAATATTCCTCTCTGTTTACGGCTACTCCCAAAAGACTGCCTGCAACTGCTATATGATACCGGGGAGCCTCTTCATAAAAATATTTAAGAGATGTTAATGCTCTTTCAGAGTTTTGCACTTCATCGAATATAATGAGTGTTTTTTCTTTGATAATTGTCTGTCCTGCAATATGTGAAAGTATCGGAATTAAATAATCAGGGCTTATATTTTCTTCAAAGATAGATGCAAGTTTTGGACTACTTTCAAAATTGAAATAAGCAACATTTTCATAGCAGGTTCTTCCAAATTCCAAAAGTGAGTAGGTTTTGCCAACTTGTCTTGCTCCTTGCAAAATCAATGGCTTTCTGTGAGGGTTGTCTTTCCAGTTTTTCAAATAATCCATTATTTTTCTCTGCACTATATTCACCATCCTTGTATATATTAATTGCATTCTATCATACATTCGTGTAAAAATCAATGTGTTTTTTATAATTATTGATGTATTTTTGCACGAATATTTTTAAAACTATAGACAATATTGCCGTTTGGTTAATTTTCACAGATGAATAATCCCTCAAAGAGTCATAAAGCTCCTTGAGGGATTTTATCGTTATTTTTTCTTTAAATTTGAACTATGGCACTGTTTGTATATCAGATTACTCATCTTGTTTTTTTCTTTTTCTGTAATTATACCTTTTTCGAATAAAACCTTGTTAAAGTAACTGAGCCATATTTCTTTAGCATTAAAATTCATAGATATTCTCACTCTTCTTATTTATGATTTTTACAATGTTTATTATTCTTTTATTCTTTTTTTCGGCATATTTAAAAGCAAGTTTTGTGCCGCTTTTTGGCTGATACATAACTGCATCACTATAGTTATTTCTTCTTTTTGGTGGCAAATAGTTTTCATCATAGTAAAATATGCAAATATCTGATTTATCTATCATTTCCTGATTTCGTTTTACATAAGATGCTTTGTTGGAGTTGAGTACACTTTGTGGATAATAAGTATCTTCAAACTGTTCTAACAAATAATCTCTATAACGTTCATCGATATACGGATACTTTGCCCGAACA
>JAZSHP010000106.1:0-19188 GCA_045533355.1 Candidatus Fimenecus sp. | reverse complement strand
AAGAAAGAAAAGAAGAGAAGGGGATACTTTGGACTTTTTAATCGCAACACATAATATGAAAAAACAGGCAGAGCATCAAAGAATTTTAGCGCCGCTTGGTATAAATGTTTTAACTGCCGATATGGCAGGAATAGAACTTTCAGATGTTGATGAAACAGGAGAAACATTTGAAGAAAATGCATTTTTAAAGGCTGATAGTGGCTGTAAGGAAAGCGGAATGGTCTGTGTTGCGGACGATTCGGGACTTATGGTTGACTTCCTTGACGGTGCACCCGGCGTTTATTCAGCTCGTTTCGGTGGTGAACACGGAAATGATGCAAAGAATAACGAAAAGCTTCTGGGTCTTATGAAGGATGTTCCGGATGAGGAGAGAACAGCACGATTTGTAAGCTGTGTTTGTTGCTGTTTCCCTGACGGAAGAAGCTTTACAGTCCGTGGCACTTGTGAAGGCGTTATTGCACATGAAGTTCACGGAAACGGTGGTTTTGGTTATGACCCTGTTTTCCTTGTGGGTGATAAAACATTCGGTGAGCTTTCTGCTGAAGAAAAAGACAAAGTAAGCCACCGCGGAAACGCATTGAGAAAATTTGTAGAAGAATTACCAAAATATATAAGTTGGCAAGTGTAATCCGAAACAGCCTTAAAGCGATAATTTTTAAGTCTTTTCGGTGCTTCAAACTCGAAAGGCGTCAGCCTTCCATCGTTCTCAGCAAACAAAAATTCAATAAAAATTCTTCGCTTTCAGGTCGAAGATTTTTTGGATAGCAGATTTTTGTCAAACTGAGGCACAAAACGGAGTAAATCCTGACGGATTTACGAGTATTTTAACAATAGATTGGCGAAAATATGCATTCAAAAAACTATTTTGGATTACATTTGCCAACTTAAAGGAGAATAATATGACAAGTAAAGAAAGAGCATATTGGAGAAGTCAGGCGAATTCACTTCAGGCATTATTTCAGGTTGGCAAAGGCGGAATTTCAGATGCACTTATAAAGCAGACTGATGATGCACTTAAGGCACGCGAACTTATTAAAATTAAGGTACTTTTAGAAACAAGCCCAGAAAAACCAAAGGTAATCGCACAGCAACTGGCCGCTGCGACAAACAGCGATTGCGTCGGAGTAATCGGTGGCAGTATGATATTCTATCGTTATAACCCAGAACTTCATAAAGATGAGAAGAAGGCGAAAAAGAGATGAAAATAGGTATTTTTGGCGGAACATTTAATCCACCTCACAAAGGACATAAGAGAATGGTTGACAGGATGGCAGCTGAATTGGAGCTTGATAAAGTTATTGTCATTCCTAACAAGATTCCTACACATAAGCGTTGCGACGATTTGGCTGATAATCATCATCGAGTAGCAATGTGCAAGCTTGCATTCAGTGAACCAATATATGAAATCAGTACAATGGAAATGGACAGAGATACTGACAGCTATACAATTTTCACAGTTAATGAACTTATGAAAAAGTATCCTAATGACCAGCTTCATTTGATTATCGGCTCTGATATGTTCCTTATTTTCCATAAATGGTACAAGCACAGAGAATTGCTCGAAAAATGTAAGATTTGCGTTGCATCACGTGACAATGAAGAAAATATTCAGAAGCTTCGTGCATATGCTTTTGAGCAATTGGAAATTTATATGCCTGAGCTTGATGCAAAGAGTGTACATATTTCACTTTTAGATGCTTATGAGGTAAGTTCAAGTGAAATCAGGGAAAGAATAAATAAGGACAAGAGTCTTTACGGACTTGTTGACCCTGAAATTATTGAATATATGGAGCAGAATAAGTTGTATGGTTACTCAAAGAAACGCTGAATTTCTTGATATAATTAAAAGCCGACTTACTCCGAAAAGACTTTATCACTCAATTTGTGTTGCTGAAAAAGCAAAGCATCTTGCAGAAAAATATGGCGCAGACCCTGAAAAGGCATATACAGCAGGGCTTGTTCACGACATTATGAAAAATCAGTCTGCGGAAGAAATGCTTAAACTGATTGAAAGTGATGGTCAGGAGCTGACGGAAAGCGAAAAGGCAATAACAGTTATTTTACATGCCATAGCAGGTGAGATATATCTGAGAAAAGAGCTAGGTGTAACGGATGAAGAATTACTTTCAGCAGTTCGTTGGCACACAACAGGCAAAGAGGATATGTCGTTATTTGAAAAAATAATCTATGTTGCTGATTTGGTATCTGAGGACAGAGAATATCCTGATGTTAATGAAGTCCGTCAATTGGCGGAAGAAAATTTAGATAAAACGCTACTTCGAGGGTTATCCTTTACAATAGAGGATAATGCAAAAAAATATAAGCTTATTCATGCTGATACAGTAAAAGCCTATAATTACCTTATCAGTAGGTTACCGGAAAGGATAAAATAAATGGATAGAACAGAACTTATGAAAAATATTGTTGCAACTCTTGACAGTAAGAAAGCGACAAATATAAAATCACTTGAAATCACAGAATTATCATCTGTTGCGGATTATTTTGTAATTGCAACAGGTACTTCAGGCACTCATATCCGTGCACTTTCAGACGAAGTTCAGGATGCTCTTACAAAACAGGGTGTTGAACCAAGAAATGTTGAGGGTAAATCCACAGGTTGGATTTTGCTTGATTACAACACAGTTGTTGTTCACCTTTTCACACCTGACCAGAGAGAAACATACAGTCTTGAACACCTCTGGGGCGATGCAAAGGAATACGATATCAGTACATTGATTACTGAAGACTAAAACAGAACAAAATATCTTTAAAGAAGGTTATATATATGAATTACGATTTTAAAGCTGCCGAATTAAAATGGCAACAGAAATGGGAAGAGGCAAAGGTTTTTGAGGCTCAGGATAATTCCGATAAGCCTAAATTCTATGGTCTTGTTGAATTCCCTTATCCATCAGGTGCAGGTATGCACGTTGGTCACATCAAGGCTTATTCAGGTCTTGAAGTAGTATCAAGAAGAAGAAGACTTCAGGGATACAATGTGCTTTTCCCAATCGGCTTCGACGCTTATGGTCTTCCAACAGAAAACTATGCGATTAAAACTGGTATCCACCCAAGAAAAGTAACTGACATGAACATTGAAAAGTTCACAAGTCAGTTAAAGAGAGTTGGTTTCTCATTTGACTACTCAAGAGTAGTTGATACAACTGACGACAAATACTATAAGTGGACACAGTGGATTTTCCTCAAGATGTTTGAAAACGGACTTGCTTTCCGTGACAAGACTCTTGTTAACTACTGCCCATCCTGTAAGGTTGTTCTTTCAAATGAAGACTCACAGGGTGGTAAGTGTGATATCTGTCACAGCGATGTTGTTCAGAAGTCAAAGGATGTTTGGTACTTAAGAATTACAGAGTACGCTGACAAGCTTTTGGAAGGTCTTAATGATGTTGATTATCTTCCAAATATCAAGCTTCAGCAGGTAAACTGGATTGGTAAGTCAAGAGGTGCTTTCGTTAACTTCAACCTTAACGAAATTCCTGAAGAATTAAAGATTTACACAACTCGTCCTGACACTCTTTTCGGCGTAACATTTATGGTTATGGCTCCTGAGCATCCAATCATTGATAAGTATGCTGACAAGATTGCTAATATGGACGAAATTCTTGCATACAGAACAGAATGTGCAAAGAAGACTGAGTTTGAACGTACACAGCTTGTTAAGGATAAGACAGGTGTTAAGATTGCAGGTATTACAGCAAAGAACCCTGTAAATGGTAAGGATATTCCAATTTACATATCTGACTATGTTATGATGGGTTACGGTACAGGCGCTATTATGGCTGTTCCTGCACACGATGACCGTGACTATGATTTCGCAAAGAAATTCGGTATTGATATTATTGAGGTTATCAAGGGTGGTAACATTGACGAAGCTGCTTATGCAGGTGACGGTGAAATGGTTAACTCTGATTTCCTTAACGGTGTTGATAATAAGAAAGAGTCAATTGCAAAGATGATTGATTTCTTACAGGAAAAAGGCATCGGTGAAGGCGGTGTTCAGTACAAGATGAAGGACTGGGCATTCAACCGTCAACGTTATTGGGGTGAACCAATTCCAATCGTTCACTGTGAAAAGTGTGGTATGGTTGCTGTGCCTTATGAAGAACTTCCATTAAGACTTCCTGATGTTGAAAACTTTGCTCCTGGTACAGACGGTGAAAGCCCTCTTGCAAAGATTGATTCTTATGTAAACTGCAAGTGTCCGAAATGTGGTGGTGATGCAAAGAGAGAAACTGACACAATGCCACAGTGGGCAGGTTCATCATGGTATTTCTTGAGATACATTGACCCACATAATGATGAGTGTCTTGCTGATATGGATAAGCTTAACTACTGGATGCCTGTTGACTGGTACAACGGTGGTATGGAACATGTTACACGTCACCTTATCTATTCTCGTTTCTGGCACAAGTTCCTTTATGATATCGGTGCAGTACCACACGCAGAACCTTATGCAAAGAGAACTGCTCAGGGTCTTATTCTCGGACCTGACGGTGTTAAGATGAGTAAATCTCGTGGTAATGTTATTGACCCTAATGAGGTTGTTGATGTATTCGGTGCTGACGTTCTCCGTACTTATGTACTCTTTATGGGTGACTATGAACAGGCTGCTCCTTGGTCAGAAAATTCAGTTAAGGGTTGTAAGAGATTCGTTGACAGAATCTGGAACTTACAGGAAATACTCGTTGACGGCGACGAATTCTCAAAGGAACTTTCATCTTCATTCCACAAGACAATCAAGAAAGTTACAGAAGATATTGAAGCACTTAAGTACAATACTGCAATCGCAGCACTTATGACTCTTCTCAATGCGATTTATACAAAGGGTTCAATCAATAAGGCTGAACTTAAAGCACTTCTTCTCCTTGTTAATCCATTTGCACCTCACGTTACAGAAGAAATGTGGGAAGTTTGCGGCTTTGGTAAGATGATGGCTGCTGATGGTGAATGGCCAACATTTGATGAAGCAAAGTGCATTGATGAAACAATCGAAATCGTTGTTCAGATTAACGGTAAAATTCGTGCGAAGCTCAATGTTCCTGCTGATATTGAACAGGCAGATGCTATTGCAGCAGCAAAGGCTGACGAAAAAGTTGCAGCAGAGCTGGACGGCAAAAACATTATCAAGGAAATCTATGTTAAGGGTAAGCTTGTAAATATCGTTGCAAAATAAAAACAAAGGTGGTGGAGGGAGTCCTCTACCACCTTTTTATAGGTGAAAATTATGTTCATTTGTCCGATTTGCAAATCAAAATTGAATATTGTAGGTAGAGCATATTCTTGTGAAAATAATCACTCATTTGATATTGCAAAGCAAGGGTATGTGAATCTTCTTCCTGTCAATAAAAAGCATTCTGATAATCCCGGTGATTCAAAGGAAATGGTGCTTTCTCGTCGAGAATTTCTTGAAAGTGGTAATTATGATTGTTTTACAGATAAACTTTGTGAGATAATTAATTTATTGTTTCCTAACCAAAATAAAATCACAATTGCTGATTGTGGTTGTGGTGAAGGCTATTACGACGGTAAATTAGATAATCTTTCTTGTGATTATGACCTTTACGGTTTTGATATTTCAAAGGAAGCAGTTCGCTTTGCTGCAGGTAAGTATAAAAAATGCAACTACGCTGTTGGCAGTTGCTTCAATATGCCTTTATCTGACGGTGGTTTTGACCTTGCATTAAACATTTTTGCACCAATGGTGGAAAGTGAGATGGCAAGAATTCTCAAAAAAGACGGATATATGATTTATGCTGTACCCGGTAGGAGTCACCTTATGGGACTTAAAGAAATTTTGTATGAGAATACCTATGGAAATGAGGAAAAACATACGGAATATGATGGCTTTGAGTTTGTTGATAGAATTTCAGTAAAAAATGAAATTACTGTTAATGGTGAAATGGGCGTAAATCTTTTCGGAATGACTCCATATTACTTTAAAACAGAGTTGGGTGCAGAAGAAAAAATTCTTAAAAACAACGGATTTAAAACAGAAATTCATTTTGATTTTTTAATATATCAAAAGAATTGATTTGAAAAAATGGTAAATATTATCACTTGACCGCAGACGTATTTGTTGATATACTGATTTTGTATAATAAAAATATATAGGGTAAAGATGATGAAATACAGAAAAATTTATATTTTAATGACACAATACCCCGGATTTGATGCTAAAATACTGCGTTTACGCACACGGTTTCCGTACACCCACACATCAGTAGGACTTGAGGAGGATATGGATACCTTTTATACCTTTGTAAGTAAAGGCTATCTTGTGGAGAGCATTACTCGGTATGAAAAGCCCGGCAGACCCTCTTTTCCTTGTGCCTTGTATGAGATTATTGTAACCGACGAGGTGTATGAAAAAGTCAAGAAAATGGTACATGATTACAAGGCAAGAAAAACCATGCTCAAATATTCAACGCTTGGCTTAATAATGTGTTTTCTCAAAATACCTTTAAAGCGAAAAAATCACTATTTTTGTTCACAGTTTGTGGCAGAAGTGTTACAAAAATGTAAGGTTCTGAAGCTAAAAAAACGAAGCACCTTATATTTCCCGAAAGATATTTCCAAGCACAAAGAATTGAAACTTATATTCATAGGCACACATCTGGGCTTTGTTGAGAAATATGTAAAATCAACCGGAAAATAAAAATTGACCCTACCGAGCGGTAGGGTTTTACTTTTATTTATTTACAATTTTAAAGGCTTCTTCCGTTGCAAGAGCAAGTTTTGTAACCATATATTCATTTGTAGGAATACAATAAATTGAGTCATTTTTTGTTGGCAATTCAAAGCAGTCGATACCTTTTAAATGACCAAATTCGTACTCAATATGCAGACTGTATAGTGATGATACAGGTTTTTGAATTCTATAATCCTGACCATTGTAATTTCCTGTCAGTACAAAACCGTTTTCAAGGTCGTGGGTAACAGTTGCTTTACCAAGGTTAAAATATTTATAAACTCCGGGAAATCCGTAGGTCTGAACCTCGTCAGAATATTTATATGTACCGTCAAGAAGCTCTTTCCTGACATTTTCTCTTTGCCATTTATACCAATCGGGAATATGTGAAAATTCAGTTTCACCTTGGAGTGCCTTAAGTTCACCCAATTCCGTCATTTCCCATGTTTTTCCACACCCATTACAAGTTAGAGAAGTACCATTGCTTGTGGTCGTGCCCTCTGACATACAGTGTGGACATTGGTACAGGATTTTATGTAAACCGTGTGCACGATATTTTTCGGTAATCAGAATGTTGTTATCCTTTTGCCATTTGTAATCATCATACTGAAATTCTTTTTCGATAATCTGATTTATCTGGTCAACACTCATATTTTCAATATCTTCAGCAGTAAGTACCTGTTTTATTGTTGCATAAAAAGGCACTTTTCTGAACTTATAATGTGACCAAAATGGCTGATTTAAAAAGTTTCCGTGATTAATTAAAATTACCACAGGAACCTTATTCTTTTTCGCAAGTTTTCCGATAGCAGGTGGTAAAACCGATTGTGTTCCGTCAGGAGAATATCTTGCCTCAGGAAACATTGCAAAAATATCACCATATTCTTGCAAAACTCTATGACAGTTACGTACAAGACCTATATCAGTTATGAACTTTCTTGTGCACATACATCCCAATTTTTCTAATAGGGCATAATCTTTATAGTACACATGATTTGCTGCGACTAAATTGAATCTTTCAGGATATATAGCATCAAAGAGCACAGCAAAATCCATAAATTGCATATGATTAGAAAGCAGAATGTACGGGGGTTTCAGCCCATTCATATTAATTTTTTCGAGTTTGTGACCTTTTCTTAAAAGAGGAAGTAGTGCTTTTGATAACAATCTTGTGAGCAGTAAGGCTGTTTTAGACTGTTTTATAGGTGGCTTTGATAAGTCATATTTTTTGACGTTATCAGGATAGCATACTTCTTCCATATAGAATTTTTCTTCTATCATAATATCAATCCAAAGACTTATTATTGTAAATTTTATGTGCCTCTTCAGTTGCAAACATCAATTTCTGTACAACATCTTTCTTTGTTGGAATGCAATAGAAAGAATCGTCCTTGACAGAAACATCAAAGTTATCTGTTTTGCCAAGTTTTTTATATAAAAATTCAGTGTGCAATGTATAAAGAGATTTTGTTGTGCGCTGAATTCTGAAATCGTGACCGTTATAGTGACCTGTTACAACAAAACCGTTTTCAAGGTCGTGGGTAACTTTACCTTCACCCAAGTCAATGAACTCAATGCCCGGTAACGAATGAATGTGAACATTGTCTTCAAACTTGTATGTACCGTCAAGAAGCTCTTTTCGTACACATTCTCTTTCCCATTCGTACCAATCAGGAATATGTGAAAATTCAGTTTCACCGTTTACAGCTTTCATTTCACCAAGCTCGGTCATTTCCCATTTTTTACCACAAGCTTCGCAGGTCAGGTGAATTCCTTTACCAACAGTTTGTCCTTCTGCCATACAGTGCGGACATTTATACAGAACCTTGTTAAGACCATCTGCACGGAAATTTTCGGTAATCTTGATGTTATTCTCTTTCTGCCACTTGTAATCATCATAAGCCATTTCACGATGAATTACTTCGTTGATTTCCTGAACACTCATTTCCTGAACTTGCTCTGCTGTGAGAACTTGTTTCATAGTAGAACGGAAAGGAACTTTTCTGTACTGACGGAAATCCCAGAAAGGTGCATTGAGATAACTTCCGTGATGAATCATAACAACAAGGGGAACCTTGTTTTTCTTCACAAGCTTTGCAACAACATCAGGAATAAGTGTTGTTGTACCCACATTTGTGTATCTTGCTTCGGGATACATATAGAGAATATCACCATACTCGTGAAGCACTTTATGTACAGCACGAACAAGACTTATATCAGTTGTATATTTACGATGACAAGCACAACCAAGTTTTTCCATAATTTTTGCCATTCCGACAAAACCGTCAAGAGTAGCAATATTGTTAAAATTATATGGTCTTGTAGCTCTGAAACTTACGAGAAAGTCCACAAACTGTGTGTGGTTTGAAAGAACAATATATGGTGGCTTTAGTCCATCCATATTTATTTTCTCAATTTTACTTCCTTTTCGGATGCAAAGCTTAGAGACAACTGCCGAAGCAACGTAAACAAGATTTTTGTAAAACTTATCCTGCTTAGCCGGCATTGTTGGTGGGAGATATATTTCTGTGTTATCAGGATAAACAACATAATCCTTAATCTCGTTCATTAAATCACCTTTAAAATCTCAATTGCAAAGTTGTTTGTAACCAATTTGTAATTATTATAGCATATTTGTTGTAAATAAGCAAGTATATGTTGTTTTCCTTATTTTACAAATTGAGAAATATCCTCCGGGAGAGGAGATTCGATTTCAATAACTTCCTTTGTTACGGGATGAGTGAATTTGCAATAGCAACAATGCAAAGCCTGACGGGAGATGTCTTCTCGCGGAGTTCCGTACATTGTATCACCCACAAGTGGAGTGCCTAAAGATGCAAAATGAACTCTGATTTGATGAGTTCTTCCTGTAAGCAGATGAATTCGCAGCAATGTCTTGCCACTGTGATGTGAAAGTGCTTTCCATTCAGTAATGGCAGGTTCACCACGCTCATCAACTGTGCGATATGTCTTTATCGGGTCAGGACGATAAATAGGACGGTCAATTACACCTTCACCATCATAAATTCCGTCGCAAAGAGCCATATATTCCTTATAAACCTTACCGTTAAGAATGCCGGTGACAAATCTGTTAAGACCGCAGATAACAATTCCCGAAGTTCCTCGGTCCAGACGACCGATTGAACGGAAAACGGATGATTTTCCTTGTTGTGCAAGGTGATATGCCACAGCATTTGCAAGAGTATCACCCTGATGATTGTGTGACGGGTGCAAGGGGAGTCCCGCAGGCTTATCCACAATCAGTAAGTCCTCGTCTTCGTAAAAGACCTTTAAGGGATATGGCAAAGGTTCGACAGCAGAAGTCTGTTCCTCTTTATCAACAGGTAGTGTAATTGAAAGAATATCACCTTTTTTCATAAGGTCAACTGTTCTTGCGTGTACACCGTTGAGCATAATTCCGTCATCATCGTGCTTGAGCTTCGTAATAAGTCGTGCCGATGCCTTCGCTTGATTTTTAAGGAATTCAAGAACTCTCTTACCGTCATACTTTTCTTCAATTGTGAAATCTATTCGTCTTTTTGTGTTCATATAAAGATTTCACCTTTCACAAAATTTCTGTTGTATTATATCATAAAAAGACGACACAGACAATAGTAGTGTTTATAAATCGGAGTTTGTCGGAATAATTCGTAATGCGTAATTATGAATTCGTAATTGAGGAACTGCGTTGCGATTGTAAAATCTTAACTAATATGGTTTGTAGGGGACGACGGTCTCACCTGCCGGTTCGGTCGGTGCTTCTGCTTCGCAGAGGTGTCCACCGGACACCCGCACCCCGGCGTCCCGTTGTTGGTTTATCTGTGTACTCATTTCGGGCTGCCGGGGTCGGCAGCCCCTACGATTCATATCCAAATTAATAATCAATTACACCTATAAATTATAATTTAAACACCAAATAATAATGGCGGAGTCGAAAGACCCCGCCAAGTGTTTATTTATTAATTTTTTTGTCAATAGCCTTGTGTAGAATAAATTGAAGAACATAAACAATGATTGTTATAATAATTCCAATCGATGGATTGCATTCAATCAAGCACCAACATATACAAGCAAGAAGAATGACAAAATTGATTGCGCTGAAACGCATATTTCGTTTCAATGCTTTTTCACCAACAGAAAAAAGTGATGAAATAATAACAGCCAATGAAAAGACAATTATGCATATACAAGTAACTGCAGTTGTAGTATAGATACCTGTTGAGAGTATGTCGCCAAATTCAATTTCCTTGTTTATAAAGCCAAGTATCAGTGACAACAGATTTAAATTATTACCAGACATTGAGTTGTCACCACCACCTGAGTGGTCTCTGACAACAAACATCGGCAGACACATCCAAATAAGTGGTGAGAACATGAGAACAAAACGAATAATCTGTACCGGTCCGCCAAATGCAGAAGTCTTAATGTTATTAAGCACTCTGTCAACTGCTTCTTGTTCTTTAATTGCTTTTTCGTGGTCTGAACGAAGTCGATTATCCAAATCGTAATACACGAGGTTTGTGTTGCATTTTGGACAATTCTGTTTCATATAAAGCGGAGAAAGCTTTTCACCACATTTTGGGCATTTATTACTCATTTTCTCCACCTCCTGAAACTTGTGCTGAAAGCTTAGTTCTGCGCTCAGTCATTTCCTCACGAACTTGTTTTAATTTATCACCTGTAAGGTCATACCAGATATATGGAATAAGCGGAAGAAGACCAAGTACAGCAGGAGCTAATGTAAACATGCCCCAGATATAGAAATCAGTTTGCTCATAAGCCTTGATTGCTTCGCCTGTACCTTCCATAAAGGTAAGACCGATTACAGGAAGAAGCCAACCGCCAAGAGCACCTGAAATTGAACCTGTAAGCTTACCGACAAATGTGAGAACAGAGAATGAAACACCCTCGTTTCTTTCACCTGTTTTCCATTCCATATAGTCAATTGTGTCACCAATCATTTCAGTTGGAATAACCATATTGATTGTGTTGAAGAAGCTGAAAAGGAAATTCTGTACCATAAGAAGCGGTACAACAACCCAAAGATTTGTAAAGCACTTCATACCAACAAGGAATACAAGAGTACCCATAATAAGTCTTACAAATCCGTTAAGAAATATAATTTGTCTGTTGTCAAATTTCTTTTTAACCTTTGGAATAAGAAGATATGTAATAAAGCCTAAAATTGTACCGGGAAGTGAAATGATAATTGTAAGTGAGTTCATCTGAACAACTTCCGAGTAGTAGTAAGCCTGGAAGAAATTACCAATACCACCAATAGCACCAAGAACATTACCGATAACGATTAAAAGCAAAGGTTTGTTTCTGATAAGTGCCTTGAAGCCGTCAAGAATGCTTGGCTCTTTAATAGTTTGCACAACTCTTTCTTTTGTACAGATGCCTGAAAGTGAGAAAAGAGCCATACCGAAGGTGCCTGAAATTATAGCCATAAGTAAAAATACTTGCGAAAGTGAAAGCGGAATTGTACCGTTATTACTTAAGTCCATAAGAACTGTAAGAATTGGTGTAGAAATACCCCCAAGAAGACCTGAAATAAAACGGGCAGATGAAATTACTCTTGTTCTGTCAGACGGTGACGGGCTGATTGCAGCACTCATACCCCAGAACGGCACATCACCTAATGTGTAGAAAAGCTCCCATATAAAATAGGTGATAAACATATAAATAACTTTTGCCGTAAGCTCTGCCTTGTCACCAAGGATTTGGGGTCCTGCAAAAAGCATAATCGTTGCAAGCCCCAAAGGGATAGGTACAATGAAAAGATACGGACGAAGCTTACCGTAACGGGTTCTTGTTCTGTCGATGATTGAACCCATAAGGGGGTCGTTGAAGGTGTCCCACAAGCCCAAAATGAGCATCATAGTACCAACTATTTCAGACGGAACACCAAAAACTTTTACGAAGAAAAGTGAAAGGTAGCTACCTGCAATAATGTTGTAGCCAAAGCATTGACCGGCATTTGAAATACCGTAAATAACGGTTTCTTTGACACCTACATAACGGATGTCACCTTTGTTTTCTGCCATAGCTTATTTTCTCCTTCCCTTATTTCTGTGTTTGATTGCTCCACCCTTATCGTTGAGAAGATATGAGTTTTTGCAGTTAAGATATGTAAGCTTTTCCTTGATGTTTTCTTTGTAAGTAAACTGACGAGCTTCAATCTTGTCATAAAGTTCGCAACCTAAATCACAGGTTTCAGCTTTTGTGTCTGCCACAACAGAAAGCACAAGGATATCTTTGTCAACAGGGAAGTTAAGAGTGATTTCATCATCGATATCTACCACAACATGCCAAAAGAATAACTGTTTGCATTGAGCATCGCCCTCGGATGTGTGGGAATGAGTAAATTCATAACCTAAATTACCCTGTTTTGTGAATGCAACTTCCTTGAAATCATATAAATCCCAACCAGCATAATATTCTGTAATATCGTTAACAGGATATGCATAGTCATTGATTTTAACAAGCTTATCACCGTTGAGTGATGCCATAAGAACATGAGCTTTCTTAGTGCCTGTCGGTAGCATCAGACTCTGACCGCCACAAAGCATAGCCTTGTTGTTTTCTGGTAAATTAAATTTAATGCCACCGGAAACAACTGTGTCAGGCTTGATTTCAACAGGAATTGTTTTGTTAATTACCGGCAGATTGCCTTCGGGTTTTGCATTTGATGAGAAGGCATCAATATTTCCCGGAAGCGGAATACTTGTCTGAGTACTGTTTTCAGCATCAGGTATCTTAACTTTAATTGCAAATGATTTAATTTCGTAAGGCTTTAAGTCGAACACGAGCTTTCCGTCTGTGAGAGAGAAGTCGGCAATGTGCTCTTCTGAGGCATAAATTTCTCTTGCCGACTCAATTTCGCAATTAAGTGCAAAGGTAACATCACTTTGTGCCTTCTTTTCACCTTCACCGATACGGATAACGATTTCATCACTGTTTTCTGCCTTTTTCATTGCTCGAAGAATAGCGTTTCCCGTAAGTGAACCGAATGAATATTCTGTTTGGTTACCCTCATGATTTGAAACAACAAAGGATGCCATCGGCATAACAAAATTACGGGATTCGGTCTGTGTTTCGTGTGCAACATTACCTTTGTGGGAGAAAATTGCATATGAATATCTGTTAAGACCTAATTCCATCATAGACTGCATACTGTCCACCTTGTAATTCTTGTATGGTGTATGCATAAGTGTAAGGCGAAGAGTGTGGTCATCAAATTTATCCCAACCATATTTACATTCGCTGATAACAGAAACACCAAAATTTTCTTCCCGGTCACTGATGTCTGCCCATTTCTGTGCAGGGACCTCAAAGAGCTTTTCATTCATATTACCGCGCTTGATTGCACCGAAACCTAAGTCGTATGTTGCGACAGAATTGCTTGCAGTGAATGTAAAAACTTCTTTTGCAAGATGACGCTTACTGCGCCATTCAGCTTCTGTATAAACTTCAACAATTTTGCCGCCACGACTAAGGGCAACAACAGATGTGAATGTGCTGTCACCGAAGGTCTTTACAATTTCAAGAGCAACTCGGCAAGGTCCGTTTTCAATAACTCTGATTGTTTTGACTTTAGCCTTATTCTGTGGTTTACGATTTAATTC
Source organism: Candidatus Fimenecus sp. (assembly GCA_045533355.1). Taxonomy (GTDB): domain Bacteria; phylum Bacillota; class Clostridia; order Oscillospirales; family Acutalibacteraceae; genus Fimenecus. Next base: position 4,851 of record JAZSHP010000106.1, on the reverse strand, counting down.
TTCATAATTCAATTCCCAAGCAGGCCAATCCTTGCTTCCGTTATAATCGAAAATACCTGTAGTAATTGGTTTGCGGAGAATTTCCTTTTTTAATTCCTTGTCGAAAATTGAAGAGATATCACCATTACTGTTAAAGCCTACTCTGTATTTTTCGTTTTCAAGCATCTGAATTGAGGCAAAAAGTTTTGATTTAACTGTCGGCTTTTTACTTCTGACATCAAATACTCTATACCCCATAGCAGGTACAGTTACGTTCATAAGAACAGTTGCAACACCATTTTTTACACATTTAATCTGTGCTGCATATTCATTTCCGTCTGCATCATAAACTGTTACATTTTTTGCAAGGGATTTAATAGGAACATCAACCGAAACAACGCCTGTGCGTTCATATTCCATAGGATTGTTGACAACAACTGCAGTGCCTTTTGCAAATGATGTATCGAGATTTGCCGCAATTGATTTTACAGCACCCTCATATTCGTTGGTGAACTGATTAAGTGACATTGCATAGTCGTTCCAGCTTCTTCTGTATGCGCGTTGAACAGAGGTTCCCGGTAAATCGTCGTGGAACTGATGGGCAATAACTCGTTTCCAAGCCTTTGTGAGAGTTTCTTGTGGATATGTATATCCTTTTGTAGCCATAGCGGTAACACAAGCACGCTCTGCCATATCTGCGATTTCTTCGTTTCGTCTGTTCCAACGCTTACCGATAGCACGTGAGGTGTAACCACCAACAGCATGATTTGTCATAACAAGCTCGTTGTTCCATACAGGTAATTTCTGCTTTGTTTCTTCAGGCAAAGCATCAATATCACGGAAAATCTGGTCAGCAGGAGCAGATAAAACCTCAATGTCGCTTGTATCATTCTTTGCGATTTCATCACAAACTGTTTTAACAGATGGCTCTTTTGGTGCACCACCACGGTCACCGACACCATGGAAAATTGCAGTCATAGGCAAGTCATATTTTTCGTTTTCATTTAATTTTTCTTTTACAAACTTCTTGTCACGGACCTTTAACAAAACACTTGTGTAAGAGCCCGGATTTGTGTTTCCGTAAACATAATTTCCGTCAACACCGTACCATTTACCAAGGTCAAACGGAATTCCGTAAGCAGAACCCCATGTGAGCTTCTGTGTTGTAAAGCCCTTAAGATTTGCGTGGTGCATAATTGATGGTAGGGCATAACCAAATCCGAAGCAGTCAGGAAGGAAGATATCACAAGTGCGTTTGCCGAAATTTTTCTGGAAATATTCATTACCCAAAAGGATATTTCTGAAAAGTGCTTCAGGTGACGGCACATTTACATCACCATTTTCGAAAGCACTACCGCAGACATTCCATCTGCCTTCTGAAATGTGCTTCTTCATCTTTTCCCACATTTCAGGATAGTATTCCTTCATAAGCTCATAACGATATGAGCCTTCAAAATTGAATTTATAATCAGGGTACTTCTCAAAAAGCTCAAAGTTATCAGTAAGAGTTCTGCGTATGTACTGGTCTACTGTTGTTTCAAAATCCCAACTCCAGATAGTGTCAAGATGAGCATTCGAAATCGTATATACCTTCTTCTTTTCCATAATAGTTCCTCCAGCAATCCATTGATAAGTTGATTATATATTTTAATAAAGAAAAAATCAACAATTCAGCGTAAAAATCAATATGTTTTTTATTTTCATAAAACGGAGTTTATCGAGCCCCTCAGTCTGCTTCGCAGACAGCTCCCCATCAAGTGGGGAGCCTAATATAGCCTTCCCCCTGGAGGGGAAGGTGTCACCGCAGGTGACGGAAGGGGGGATAAAGCTCCCCCTACAAATTATAATTTGAATGATAAAATTTTAAATTTAAATTAATTTTTCAAATTGCAACTAATGGTTGCTAAATTTTAAAGGCGAGTTGGTGGAATTTACAGTGAATTTGTGATAAGATTTAATCAGAAAAGGAGGGGATTTAATGAATCTCGGAGAAAGAATTTATGAATTAAGAAATGAAAAGAATATGTCCCAAGGTGATTTGGCTGACAAACTGGATGTTTCCCGTCAATCGGTTTCAAAATGGGAAAATAATACAGCAGTACCCGATTTGGACAAGCTTATCAAAATCTGTGATATTTTTGAGATTTCCCTTGATGAACTGACAGGCAGAGAAAAGATTGAAAGGAATATAGTGTTAGCTGAAACACAAAAATCAACAATAACACCAAATAAAGTGGCAGGTTTTGTGTTTTTGGGTGTTACATTATTAAGTGCACTTGTTTTATTGGTAACAGCACCGTTGGCACTTTATTTATGTATTCCATTATTACTTTGTACAATCACTTGTTTCAATGTTAAAAAATATGCTTGGTTTTGGTGTTCGTGGATAATTTATTTGTTGATGGAGCTGTATCTTGGTACGGGTTTTGCTTTGTCAATACTGCATATTATCAGAGCTGTTTTTATTATCATTATGACAATACTCAATATTGTGTATATAAAGGATACTTCAGGTTTAACAATTGAAAAGAGAAAGATTCTGTTGATATTAAGTTTCGTTGTATTGTTGATATGTATAAGTGGTATATTCTTAACTGTATTTTTGCCGTATATTAATGAAGATTGGTTTGATTGGCTATGTAGTCTTATGAACACGGGAGTAACAGCATCAATAGGGATGAGTGTTTATCACATAATCGGACTTGTTCGCGCAATAAAGAAAACTAAATAAAACAAAAAGCTCGGTTCTTACACCGAGCTTTTATTATTTGAATCAGTCTATAATCCAGGATGTTATATATGCTGCGAAGGATGGCAAGGTTAAATTTGATGGCATTTTTCTTTCAAAATGACCGTTCAGACCTTTTTCTAATGCAGCAAGGTGGAAATGGCAAATACCAATTCCCAAATCGATTCGGTGCATATCAACTCTACTTCCCTCACGGCTTTCGTGGGTGCGTTGCTCAATAAAATGAAATGTATTGTCGGAAAAAACAACTCTCCAAGGTTGTGAGTTTGTAGCTGAGGGGGCAAGACGAAGCATTTCGAGAGGGAATTCATATTCTCCTGCCATTTCTTTTGTCAATGGTTTGTTAAAGTTGTCTGCAAAGAAGATTTCTTCCCAAGGTTTTCGTCCATCTGCTTTTAGAAAACGGCGAAAAACCTTTTCTGTTACACTCTTTTTGTCTGCAGGGTATCCAACAGGTGAGAGAATTGGAAAAATTTCGTTTTCTCTGATTTCCATAGCCTCTGCGAAAGCACTTCTGTTAAATGTACCACCAAGCCAACAAGTGCCAAGTCCAAGACTTGTAGCATAGAGAACTACCTGTTCATAATCATAGCCCATAGCCTCGTTTGCGAATTCTTCATCAGGCATTGTAGCACCTAAATAAAGTTTTGCACCTTTTATGATGCCGTAAGTCCCTAACTTTTCACCGTTTGGTGCAGTTTCTTTCTCTATAAATTGAAATCTTATTTTTGGCCCTAAAGGATTTTGCAAAGAATTTGCATATTCTAAAAGCTTTGCTTTCACATCCGCTTCAACAGGACGAGAATCATAAGTTCTGACACTATATCTTTTGTTTACTGTTTCGTTAACTGAAAAACCAATATTCATATTTTTCACCTCAAGGGTAATTTTACCATAACACAAAAAAGTATTCAACACATAATTAAAAGGAATAAAAACTATAGGAAAATATGGGTTACAACTGACAGTTGCTAAATTTTAAAGGTAAGTTGGTAGATTTTAACGGTTTCTTATTGTATAATAAAGTTAAAGAAAAGGAGGGAATATGATGAATTTAGGCGAAAAAATATATCAGTTACGAACAGAAAAGAACTTATCCCAAGGTGATTTGGCTGACAAACTGGATGTTTCTCGTCAATCGGTTTCAAAATGGGAAAACAATACAGCAGTTCCTGATTTGGATAAACTAATTAAACTATGTGATATTTTTGAAATATCTCTTGATGAACTTACAGGTAGAGAAGTCATAAAAAAGCCTCCCGTTAATATATACGATGCAATATCAAGGTTATCAAGAAGTCAGAAAACAGGATGGGGATTAATCGGAATTGCAATTTTTAGTATGATAATTCCATTTGGTATAATTTTTACAGTGCCATTAGCATTATCAGGTGTAATGTTTATTAAAGAAACAAGAAATGCAAAAATTTATACCGTTTGGCTGATATACTTGTTTTTACAGTTGGGAATGAACATATTTCTTCTATATTATATATCACATATTGTTTCTGGTGTGTTATTTGTGGTTTTGTCGTTTGTTACTTACAAATTATTCAATTGCGAAAAAACAAACTTTTCAAAAAAACAATCAATTTTAATTTTGATTGGTAGTATTATATACAACCTGCTATATTGGATTGGAATCTGGTGGTGCTTCTATTCAGGACTTACAGAGTGGGAGTTCAGTATAATGGAATCAGGTGGTACCATAATAACAGGAGATTTTTCTATATTATTGTTTGCATTTGTCAATATGATTTTAACAGTAGGAATAGGAGCAACAATGATAGGTGTAACTTGTGCTATAAAAAGTTTAAAAAGAAATAATGATAACTGATAATCAATTGCAAAAACAAAAAGCTCGGTTTTAACCGAGCTTTTTTATGTGTATTATTTTATTTTGCCAAGTCGCCAACTTCAAGCATAAATCCGCCGAGCTGTGCACCAAATTCAGGACCACCGTCCATAATAAGACGACCTGCTTTTGTAGCTTCGAGCATATCGTCGATGCTAAGGAGGATGCCGAGTGCAGAATCAAGGCTGTCAAAACGAAGTGTGAAGAAAGGCATTGCTCTCTTATATTCACCACGAAGTCGGAAGGCCAAGCGGTCTTAGGAAGACAA
>JAZSHP010000179.1:0-2951 GCA_045533355.1 Candidatus Fimenecus sp. | reverse complement strand
ATGCAGCTTTTCCTGCTTGGCATAGATAAACTTTTGCTTCGCCAACAGAAAATCTTTCATATGGAACAGGCGTATTTCTTTCGCATAGTCAAAATCCTGCGTAACCCGTTCCATATAATTTACTTCACGATTCACCGGAGTCAGTACATTCCAATAATTGATTTTATCCAGCTTAATAATCCGCATAAAATACAGATATTGCACGACGGTAATCACTATCAGTGCAAAAATCAGTCTCCAGTCCAGAACGACAACGGCAAATGAGGTTACAATCACGGTAAACAGATTCCTGCCAAGCGTTGACATCAGGCGCATCATACCCTCGACGCCATTGTTGTTTCCACCTGTTGCAGACGTCGCTCTTTGGTGGATATCCAACACCTCCGGCTGCTCGAGCAATTGATAACTCATATGAAGCGCCTTATCGATACGCTCCAATATCATATGCATACGGATTTTAATGAAACGGTACCAGGTCTTGTTCTCCGCCGTAATGTTTCCTAAGGTAAGAACTGCAACCGCACTGCCGGCGAGCAAAATCAGATTGAGCAAAGCGCGCAGACACGCCTCTTTGCTGTTTCCGGATTGTACGATATCAATCACGTATTTACCAAATACGCCCCAAAAGTAAGACAGTACGGAACCACAGACAATCCCCATCAGCTTAAACCAGACTGCACTCGAACAATACTGCTTTTCTTTTTTCAATATGTATATGGTATTTTTGAGAACACCATAATCTTTATGCCATGGATTTTTTTCGTCCAACTTGGCCATAAAATACTCCCCCCTGTTACTCTTTTTTCTTCCTAAGCATACACTCACCGTGCCGGAATGTACAGCAAGTTCCGGTTGAGTTTACTCACTCAAATGATGATTAAGCGATACATTTTTTGATTATATCACACAACTTCCATTTTGGAAACTGTAAAACTGCCATTTTGGATAAAATATTTTTAAGTATTTATAAGGAGATATCCAAATGGCAGAACGCGTTAACCAACATAAGAATCCTATCATTGGCTCAAATATAAAACGGCTACGCAATGAACGCCATTTACGAGCCGTCGATGTTATCGCAAAGCTAAATCTGCTCGGTGTCGATATTTCCACCGGTACGTTCTGTAAGGTCGAATCCGGCCTCAACAACCCTTCTGTTGATTTGCTCATGAAACTCACCGAGATATTCCAATGCGATTATAACGAATTTTTTAAGGCGGAGTAAAGCCCTGCCTGTTCTATGTAACCCCGCCTTATAAATCACCTATTTTCTCTACTCTTCTACTTTCCAAATAGTCTGTCCTTTTTCATCAAGCATAATCATATATTGTATGATTTTAATCTGACTATTAGCTGTTTGAAATCATCTGTTTCCCTAATGCAATCAAAACCGTTTCTTTGCAAGGTGATTAAGAGCATGCCTGTCACCGTGCCTTCCCAATTCCTTCCGACTGTTTTCGGATTGAATGTGCATCTGTTTGCTAATAATGATTGGTATTTTTGCTCAGTTAAATTATCACAAGCATCATAATTGGTTGCACTTTTTTCTGCTAATAGTAAGTTTTCCATTGCCTTTTCTGTATCGCCGTTCTGACACCACAATTCTGCCAACAAACTGTAATTTCTGCACAATCGACAATTATAGAACAAACTATCCTCATCTTTATTTCAAATTAACTTATATAAATTGTTTGCAGTTTCAATGAGCTCTATTTTTTGCAAAACGGTTAATTCCTTGCCCATTAATTCGTTTGATACAAGCATACCGATGATTCCGGAAGAACTATCTACCATCGAGAGCAATACATTTTGACATTGTTCAATTTGCTTTTCACCCTTATATATATGAGAAAGTAAGTGTTCTCGGCATATATACATATCGGGCATTTCATTTGCGAGTTTTAATGCTAAGTCTTCTTTGCCCACGTTACTGTAACTATAACATAAAATCTGAATTGCACTATGCCTTATTGAATCAATGGTACAATCCTCTAAAATTCGTTCACATATACCAATCGCTTCTTCAAAAAAACCGTGCTCCAAGCTATACCTGTTATGTTCTTCGGTATCGTTATATTGTATTAAAGGATAAGAAAGATTCAGCATCCATTGATAATTCCGCGGGTATTTCATCAGCACCTCACGACTTAATGCAATGTTGTCCAACATTTTTCCAAGTCGGTTGTTTTCACGATAAATCTTCTCATATTCTTTTAATTCTTCGGTCTCTTCGATTTCTTTCATGCCGAGTAATTCATCTGCAGATACACCAAAGAAATTTGCGATTTGCGGAACAAGTGTTATATCCGGTAGTGCTGTGCCGTTTTCCCATTTGCTTATTGCTTGATACGATATGTTAAGATATGCTGCCAATTTTTCTTGTGTGATATCTTGTGCTTTCCTTAAAGATTTAATCTTTTCTCCTATTTTCAACATAGAAAAACCACCTTGTAAAATTATTTCAAAGTACTTTGTAAGTGTATTATAGCATAATTCTCTTTTAATTAGTATAACATATCAGTTTTATACAGTGCAACTGTAGGTTGAGTAAAAAAAGATATGCAGAAAAATTGTGTGTGCTCCTTATCTGTCATATTTCTTATATCTCGCAAGAGAAATATTTTATAAGGAGTTTTTTTAATGAAAACACACAATTATTATGACAATCTGTCGCAAGTACAGAAACAGAAGAAAGCGGAGAAATTAGGAAACCTCTGTTATTACGAATGGTTCGACACCTTGTATGAAGAATACACACTTGAAGAATCAGGTGCTATTCTGTTGGGGTTAATGTTCTATGACCGCACAGGTGGAACACAACCATTACCAAAAGACCTTGAAGAAATTATTGATAAGGACAGGGCAACCCGAACCCTGTTTGTTACCCTTATGGACAAAACCGCTGCCGCGACAAAAGAATGGATAAACAAACACAAACTCAAAAACAAAGC
>JAZSHP010000174.1:0-2340 GCA_045533355.1 Candidatus Fimenecus sp. | reverse complement strand
CCCCGGTAACGGCACAATTCCTGCAGTACATAGCGGTCGTATCCAACTTGCAAAACACGCAGGTATGGCAATTATGAACCTTGTAGAAAAAGACATAAAGGCTCGCGATATTATCAACGAAAAGTCAATCCGTAATGCTCTTGCTTGCGATATGGCTCTTGGCTGTCTTTCAATCAGCCTTCTTCATCTTCTTGCAATCGCAAATGAAGCGGGCGTTCCTGTTGACTTGCAGATGTTTAACGAAATCAGTGCAAAAGTGCCTAACCTTTGCCACCTTGCTCCTGCAGGCGGAACACATATGCACGACCTTAACAATGCGGGCGGTATTCCTGCAGTTCAGGCTGAACTTGCAAAGAAAGACCTTCTTGATTTGTCACTTATTACTGCAACAGGTAAAACAGTTGGTGAAAATATTGAAGGTGCATATATTAAGAATACAGATGCAATTCGTCCAATTGACAATCCATATAGCGAAACAGGTGGTATCGCAATTCTTTGGGGTAACATCGCAAAGGATGGTTGTGTAGTTAAGCGTAGTGCAGTTGCTCCTGAAATGCTTTGTCATTCAGGTCCTGCAAGAGTATTTAACTCTGAAGATGAAGCAATTGACGCTATTTACAACGGCAAAATCACTCATGGTGATGTTGTTGTTATTCGTTACGAAGGCCCTGTTGGTGGCCCTGGTATGAGAGAAATGCTCAACCCAACTTCAGCCCTTGCAGGCATGAAGCTTGATAAAACGGTTGCACTTATTACTGACGGTCGTTTCAGTGGTGCATCACGCGGTGCTTCAATCGGTCACGTTTCTCCTGAAGCTGCTGCAGGCGGTGAAATCGGTCTTATTTATGAGGGTGATATTATTGAAATAAATATCCCTGAAAGCAAAATTAATGTAAAAGTTTCTGACGAAGAACTCAACGAGAGAAGAAAGTCTTATGTTAAGCCCGAACCAAATGTTAAATCAGGCTGGCTTGCTCGTTATTCAACTCTTGTTTCGTCCGCAAAAGACGGCGCAGTTATGAAAAAGGTGTTTTAATCTATGTCAAGAATTGTTAAAGTTAAATCAGAACTCAAACAGAATAAAAACAAGGCGTTCTTAAAAACTGCCTTGTTTGCCTTGCTCACTCTTGCTTTTTTGGGCTTGGGTGCAGGTATGCTCGTGGCAATTTTAACCGAAAAATCCAAATTGCATATCGCGTTTCCAATCATTCTTTTTGTTGTTGCATTGGCTATGCTGATTTGCTTTTTCATATTCCGCAAAAAATATAATATTTTATTGTCGGGTGTAAAAGGTGAGAATAATACCCTTGAAATCTTGAAAAAACTCCCCAAAGATTTCACAATCATTACAAACCCTGTAATCCTCAACCGCGGTGTTACTCTTGAACTCGATTTTGTAATAATCGGCAAAAATGGTGTTTTCATTGTAGAAAGTAAAAATTATCGCGGAATAATCAGCGGTAAAACATCAAAACCGAACTGGAAACAAATTAAACACGGTAAAAATGATAAGGTCTACGAAAAAGAAGTAGGCAACCCCGTGAAGCAAGCCCACCGTCAAGGTCGCAGAATGTTAGAAATGTTCCGCGATTTCGACATTACCGCCGATATTTACCCCATTGTTTATTTTGTTGACAGCCGTACAGAACTCAAAATTCAAGACGATGCCGATGTGAGCGTTGCAGTTTTCAATAAAGAAAAGGAGTTGCTTGATTATATTGTAAACACAAGCGGAAAACAGACTGTAAACAATACTGAACTTGCAAAGATTATAAGATTTTTCAAAAGATAATAACTGACATATTGTCCATAATACCCGCATAAACTTAAGCGGTGATATTATGGACAATAATTTTTATGAATACAGACGCGAAACCCGACCGCGAAAAGAAGAAAAACCTAAAAACATAATGACAAAGGTGATTGCGGTTCAACTTGTATTGTCATTGTTGATTTCAGGAGCCATTTTCTTAATCTGCCGAAATGACGGCGATTTATCGCAAGGTATTAAAAAGTTTTATGCGGGTGTCTGCGAAAAAGATATTGCGGTGTCAGAGATTTTAGATGTGTTTAAGAATGTAACAAAATCCGCATTTGCACCGTCAATTATTGAGGAAGAAACTGAAAACGGAATAGGTGAAACTACAACTAAAACAGGAGAAAAGGCAGACTTTTCTCCTGTTTTTTTGACGGTGAATTTTCAAAATCCTATTGAGAATGGCAATATAACCTCACTTTTCGGTTATCGTGTAAGCCCAATAACAAATAAATATTCACTCCATTCGGGGCTCGATATTGCCGCACCCGAAAATACAGAAATTTTTGCGGTTTATGACGGTG
>JAZSHP010000043.1:0-3521 GCA_045533355.1 Candidatus Fimenecus sp. | reverse complement strand
GCAAGTATCAATTCCCGAGCAGGACAAATTCTGCCTGAACAGGAAAGGGATATACTTCGCGCAACAGAGGTTCGCAATAGGTTGAATTCCTGATTCATAATGCGTAATTAAAGGTGGTGGTTTTTATAACTGCCACTTTTTTTGATTTTAAATTATAATTTATCGGGATGATTATTCATTAATATGGAGCATAAATGTAGGGGCGGATGCCCTCATCCGCCCGCAATAAGTGAACCGCACACTTTGGAACGGGACGATGAGGGCATCGTCCCCTACAAGGTTACATTACCAAATTGATGTCCCTTATAAACTCCAATTTATAAACAACATACATAACGAGAGGAGAAAGTATTATGTACAATTTTACAGGTTTTAGTGAAAAAGCAAATATGGCGTTGAATTCGGCAATGGAATGTGCCGAGGATTCAGGTCACACATATATCGGCAGTGAGCATATACTTTTAGGGCTTTGCAACACTCCCGATTCCGTAGCCGGCAGACTTCTCAATCTGAAGGGAATAACATATCGTAAAACCTACGAGGTAATCAAGGAAACTGTGGGTGTGGGAATGCCCACAGAATTAAATCCCACAGATTTCACTCCGCGAAGCAAGCATATAATCGAAAATGCTTTGGCTCTTGCCACTTCAATGTCCCAGAGCCTTGCGGGGACTGAGCATCTGCTCATTTCAATCTGTCGTGAGGGTAACGGATATGCCTGTCAGCTTCTTAATCGTGCAGGAGTAAGTCCACAGAGCCTTATAAAGGACCTGTCAAATTCCTTTGGCAATAAAAACTCTTATTCAAAGCCATTTGGTCAGCAGAACAAAGGCTCAAATTCTGCTCTTGAAAAGTTTTCTCGTGATTTGACCAGTCTTGCAAAGGAAAATAAAATTGACCCTGTAATCGGCAGAGAAAATGAGATTCAAAGAGTTATTCAGATTTTGTCACGAAGGAGTAAGAATAATCCTTGCTTAATCGGTGAGCCGGGTGTTGGTAAAACTGCCATAGCCGAAGGTCTTGCACTTAAAATTGCAAAGGGTACGGTGCCTGAAATCTTAAAGGATAAGAAAATCATAGCCCTTGACCTGACAGGAATGGTGGCGGGTACAAAATATCGCGGTGACTTTGAAGAGAGAATCAAAAATGTAATTGATGAGGTGAAAAACGCAAAGGATATTGTGCTTTTTATTGATGAGGTACACACTCTTATGGGTACGGGTAGTGCCGAGGGAGCTGTTGATGCTGCCAATATCTTAAAGCCATATCTTGCCCGCGGAGAGCTGCAGTTAATCGGTGCAACCACCATTGACGAATATCGTAAAAATATCGAAAAGGATGCAGCACTTGAGCGCAGATTTCAGCCTGTTACGGTGGGTGAGCCGTCAGTTGAGGATTCCGTCGAGATTTTAAAGGGTATCCGTGACAAATATGAGGCACATCACAAGGTGAAAATTACCGACGAGGCAATAAAATCGGCAGTCAATCTTTCTCACAGATATATCGGTGACAGATTTCTCCCTGACAAAGCCATTGACCTTGTTGACGAGGCTTGTTCAAAGGTCAGACTCAAATCAATGACTCCGCCTGAAGAAATCAAGGAAATGGAAGACAGAATTCAAAAAATCTCTGCAGAAAAGGAAATGGCAGTTAATCAACAGGACTTTGAACGAGCAGCAAAGCTTCGTGATGAAGAAAAAGAATTGCAACAGAAATATAATTCCGAAAAAGCAAGGTGGCAGTCATCGGATATGAACCACGATTTACAAGTTGTGGAGAGTGATATTGCAGAAATTGTGTCAGGATGGACGGGAGTCCCTGTTTCCCAGATGACCGAGGAGGAGAGTGAACGACTTCTCCGTATGGAAGAGGAAATTCATCGTAGAATTGTGGGTCAGGAAAAGGCAGTTTCGGCTGTCAGCCGAGCAATCCGTCGAGGTCGTGCAGGACTCAAAGACCCGAAAAGACCAATCGGCACGTTCCTTTTCTGTGGTCCTACGGGTGTTGGTAAAACTGAGCTTACAAAGGCATTATCCGAAGCTATGTTCGGTGACGAAAATGCTATGATACGCCTTGATATGAGTGAATTTATGGAAAAGCATACTGTGTCAAAGCTCATCGGCTCACCACCGGGATATGTAGGCTTTGACGAGGGTGGTCAGCTCACAGAAAAAGTCAGAAGAAAGCCATATTCAGTAATTCTCTTTGACGAAATCGAAAAGGCTCATCCCGATGTTTTCAATGCACTTTTACAGATTCTTGATGACGGTATTTTAACTGATTCACAAGGAAGAAAGGTTGATTTTAAGAACACAGTAATCATTATGACCTCAAATGTTGGAGCAAGACTCATAAGTGAAGAAAAGGCGACCTTTGGCTTTGTTGCAAATGAAAACAGCCACTCTGACGATAAAATCAAAGAGGCTGTTATGAATGAACTTAAAAACACCTTCCGTCCTGAATTCCTTAACAGAATTGACGATACAATCGTGTTTACCCGACTTTCCGAGGATGACATCAGGGAAATCGCAAAACGCCTTTTAAAGGGTTTGGAAAAACGAATGGAAGCCCTTGAAATCACAGTAACCTTTGATGATAGTGTGGTCGATTTTATCTCAAAGGCAGGGTACGATAAGGTCTATGGTGCGCGACCTCTCAAAAGAGCAATCCAGACAAAAATTGAAGATGCTCTTTCCGAAAAAATCCTTGAAAAGAGTATTGAAAAAGGCAAAACCTATGTCTGCAGTATGGACAACGACGAAATAAAAATCGAAAATCTATAAGTAAATTATAATTTGTCGCTCTGTTTAAATGGCATTTTCCTTGGCTCCCCTGACAAGGGGAGCCAAGTAGGGGACGATGAGTCTCATCTGCCGGTTCGGTCGGTGCTTCTGCTTCGCAGAGGTGTCCACCGGACACCCGCACCCCACATCGTCTCGTTCCAAAGTGTACTGTTGACCTGCTTCGGGACGATGTGGGCATCGTCTCCTACATTTATCACCATATTAGTTATATTTTATAATTGCGTCGCAGACCATCAATTCTGCATTCTGAATTCTGCACTCTGCATTCATCCCAATAAACTCCGATTTGTGGATGTGTTTACATTTTGCAAACAATGTTATTTTTTTATTTACATATCCATTTTAAATTGTTATAATCAAAAAAAGCTTTTCATAAGGTGGGGATATTATGAAAATTGATTTAAGAAAAGCAACTAAATTACAGACACTCAAGGGTTGGGGCACTTCTGCTTGTTGGTGGAGTCAGTATTGTGCCGACGAAAGTGTTGCAGAGGAAATTGCAGAGCTTTTATATGGTGATACGGGTCTTGGACTCAATATTTACCGTTACAATATCGGTGGTGGCACTGACCCTGAAAATTGTCGTGTTGCAAACCCTTGGAGAGTGACTGAAAGCTTTTATAAATATGACCGTGAAAATGAGACGGGGGAATATGACTTTACTGCTGACAAAACTGCTGTCAGTATGATGAAACGATGTCTCGACAAGGGTAATGT
>JAZSHP010000054.1:0-6040 GCA_045533355.1 Candidatus Fimenecus sp. | reverse complement strand
TCTTATAGGAAAGCTCCAACCATAAACTGCACCAATATCATCACCGAGTCTTTTTGTTACACGAGTAATATCTTGCCTTGTTGCAGTTCCGGTATAGAGTTTGTCTTGTAATCTTTCAATCTGACTATCGGTAACACCGTCCTTAAAGGCACGATATAAATAATAGTTCGTTCCATCGTGATGAACTGCTTTGCATCGCAAATCACCAAGCTTGTCAACATACCATTCGTTCATATCACAATCAGATTGAAAACAATCTTTGATATTTCCGCTATCAATCATTTTATATCCGTGTGCTCGTCCGTTCCAAAGACCTAAATCACCAATAATGATAATACTCTGCGAAAGCTGAATGTTTAGGTTTGCTCTCGTATCATCCAAGTAGTCATTATTTATTTCGTACATCTTTGAAATAAGAGTATCTTCGGAAGCATCAGGATATTGTTCAATAAGGTCATCACGCCAATCTTCAAGGTCTAAATTCATATCAGACCAAATAATGTGTTTTTTATCCATCAGCGTTCAACCTCCTTGTGTGACTTTTTCTTTTCCTTACCAACCTCTTTATATTTGCCCGTGTATTTGAAAAGCTCATTTTCTCCGGGTAGATAGAGATTTCTGTTTTCAAGACATTTGAATACATCACACTTTGAATTTCCTGCAGCTTTATAAAACTCGCTATGCGAATAAATCTTATCAGCCTTGCCGTGAACACCTTCGTAAGTTTCGCTCCACATTCTCATATCCTTATCAGAATGTAAATACTGTGATGTTTTATAGATCGGTTCGTTTTTTGGTATATTACCAACGGGCAAGAAGTGATATTCGCCGTATTGAAATGTATTAGGATTACTCATTGCCTTTTCACATTCCAACGCATCAACAAGCCAACCGGGATAATGTTCAGGTTTTAATATTCCCATAACACTTGCTCTCCGATATTTGAACTCTTTACCTGAATACATCTCTTTAGCAAATACCGATGTTCCAAGTCCACGAGCATTTGCACCGTTTCCACCCGTACACCGTACTATTTGAAAGTGCTCATTTCTGTATTCCGGACTTAATTTAGTGGGCTTGATAACTATGATTTCTCCGACAAATGTTTTTTCTCCAATAGGAATACAATGTTCTTCGGAAACCAAGTTCATACTCATATTTTTCCGACTATCAATCAGCTTATCAATTTCTTCAGAGATTCGGTCTGTGTATATTTTAGCTATTTCAACATAATCATTTGAAACAAAGGCATTGATATATCTTTCAAAAATCTCATTACTTTCAAAATCAGCAACAAGATAATAATGCCCATTAGCATCATCCATATTTTCGCCAAGAACAACTTCTCGTCCACCGATTCGCATAGAATGTTTTATCGTGTAATCTCCGGCTTTTCTGATTTCGTCCATTAGATTCACCTCATTTCATATCGTTTTTATGCCTTGCAGCATATATCTCTGCATAGTTGCAGGGAGGGTATTTCTCTAAATCTGCCTTAACTTGCTCCGTTGTCTTGCAGAATGAACATTTACCGCTTTTACAAAGCATTTCTGTTAAAATCCTACATTTCTTCGGAGTGTGAAAATGGCAGTTTAATTTATTCAATTTCATCACCGTCCAATGCTTTTAATTCAATAGTGCTTACGATTTTATAACCTCGGCTTTTCGCAAGTTCTTTAAGTTCACAAATAAGCTTTCTGCGTTCTCCTTTTTGAACATTCTTCAAGGCTTCGTATGCCGTAGAATCGTTATAGCCACTATCGTTATATCGCATATCGGGTTGTTTAGTGTTTGGCATATCATCACCTCTCAGGCTCTCTTTTTTTACGCTTGTTTTGCTTATCAACCTCAGAACCCCATATAGTTACATCTTTTGCAGGAATTTCACCCTCATTGAGCAACTTCATCAAGGTTTTCAATGTTCCGTGCTTTTTAGAATAATCTCTTATCTCATTGCGATATGGAGTTGATAAATCTCTACACAAAGAACATTCGTTACTTTTACCAACACATCCGTCAACATCTCTGTATGTAGATGCCATATACATCAGGTAATCGCAACCGCATCCTGAACAATGAAAACATCTGTCCTCAACAATTCTGCTTGTGATTTCTTTGCACTTTTCAGGAAAGAGTTCAATGTTTTTTCTTATAGATTGTTTTGCAACAATAACATATTGAATCTTATTAAAACTCTCATAGTACAAAGGTTTAATTTTATCTCTGTGCTTTTTCACAACATCAAAAAATTCCTCAAAACCGTAAACATCTTCTCGGTTCTCATTTTTTGCATAAAACAAGGTGACATTCTTTTCTTTTCTTGAAAACATAACATCACCTCTCAGGTTCCGGTGGTTTTTTCTTTTTTATCTGCTCGTAAAAACGAACCTTATCAATTCCACGCTCACAGAAATCCTTTTGAGCCGCAAGTAAGCTTGTAAAGTAATGCCCCCAAAAGTAATTGTTTTTATTGGCACACTCCCATGTAACAAACATATTAGGTTTTGTTTCGTGTACGCCAAGTACGATTTCTGATTCGCCGATTGTTATTGCGTTTGTGATAATATATCCCGCATTTTTTCGCCATTCCATAGTTCTTACCTCCATAAAAAAAGCCGACACGCTTTTTATTCGTGTTCGGCATTGTCTGTATCAAGTTTTTCAAGTCTTTCATCCTCCTGACTTGCTACTATAAAGCAGCACATCATTACAACACCGAAAGTTCCTCCGGCAATAAAAGCTAATATAATCCATAACCAAGTCATATTTATCTCTCCATTTCTAATTTGCGATGCCATTTTTCAAGAAGTTTGATAATTGTATCTTCCATTTGTTTTTTTGAATATCCTTTAGGGAAGTATTTCTTTAATTTGTCATCGCCAAGTGTAATTTTTATTTTATCCGCTTTCTGTTCTTGCATTATAGAAAGAATTACATCAGGGTTTAGTCGTCCTTCATCATTGAATCTTCTTATTTTCTTTGCTTGCTCAATAGAAGGGCAAGTGTCCTCACTTTTTATTGCTTCCACAACTGCAACTTGCTCTTTAGGTTTCAAATAGGAAAGCTCAACACCTGCGTTCATTGCCATTGCTTTAGTGTCAACCATTTCAAGCAACGGATCAATCAATTCTGTTAAACGAATATACCTTTGAATTTGCACCGAACTTTCTCCGGTTTGCTCTGCCAATTCCTTTCTTGAATCAACAGGCGAAGTATTTTGTCCAAATTGGGCAGAATTTTCTTGAGAAGGTCTTCCGGCTTTCCTTTTCATTGCTTCAAGTCGCATTTGATAAGCAAAGGCTTTCTCACTCGGTAAGATATGTTCTCTTTGTAGGTTACTGTCAACAAGAAGAATCACAGCCGTATCGTCATCAAGGTCTTTAACAACTACGGGAACTTCATCTTTTCCTGCAAGCTCTGATGCACGAACTCGTCTGTGTCCTGAAAGTATTTCATAACCGCCTTCAGGATGTGGTCTTGCTACAACGGGTGATAAAACACCATTTTCTTTTATGCTTGCAACAAGTTCATCCATTTCTTCATTGTCAATAACCTTAAAAGGTTGTTCTGCATACGGCTTTAACTCAGAAATCTTAATAGGTTTAATTTCTTCGGTTTTTCTTCCTTCGTCAGACTTGAACAAATCATCGAGTGTACTCCGACCTATGTTTATTTCTAATTTTGGCATCATTCAGCACCTCCTTTGTGAAGTTTTTGTAAGCTTCTGCAGCTATACCTTTTTTGTCATACTCAAAGATACTTTTGCCAACACTTGATGCTTCAGCGGCTCTTATTGATGATGGTATTTCCGTTTTGAATATTTTAAGGTATTTAGAGTAATTCAGCCTTATCACAGACGAAACCTCCTTGTTATACAGAGTTCGTCTATCAACCATCGTTAAAAGTATTCCTCCGAATTTCAGATTAGGGTTTATCTGTTTTTGAACTTTGGTTACAGTTGTGACAAGTTGCTCTAAACCTTTAAGCGGAAGGTAATGAGCCTGAACGGGGATAATTACCTCATCTGCTGCAACGAGAGAGTTTATTGTAAGCATACCCAAAGAGGGAGTGCAGTCAATTAGAACATAGTCATAGTTGTCCTTAACACTATCTATGTAATTCTTCAAAACTCTTTCTCGGCTCATAATGTTTACAAGTGCCGTTTCCATACCTGACAATTCGATATTTGCAGGAACTAAATCGACACCTTCGTTGTGATGTAAGATTCCTTCGCCCGGTTTGATTTCTTTTTCTTCGTATGTCTTTTGCATTAGGGTAGAAAGTGTTACATCAAGTTCATCCGGGTTCTGATAACCCAAGCTTTCTGTTAAACTGCCCTGAGCATCACAATCTATAAGCAACACCTTTTTACCTTCGTTTGCAAGACCGACACCCAAGTTTACAGTTGTGGTGGTTTTTCCGACACCACCTTTCTGATTTGCAATCGCAATAACCTTACTCATGTCTGACCAACCTTTCCTCTTGTAATCTTTTTATAAGCATTTCTCCATTGAGAGTAGTAAGGACCATAAACCATTCTGAACGAAAGAAACGCTCTATTGAACACCTCGTTTGATAACAACCATTTCTGTAATCTCTTACTGCTTGTAAAATAATAGCCTGAGCTAATTTCTCATAGTTTTCACGATACAAATAATCCATTAGCCACCATTCCAACCTGTTTTAGAATTTGCCATGTCAAAATTTACTTTTGCAGCATACCAATTATCTGCGGTTTCAAAAGACCGATAAATAGTTGTAATTAAAAATGCCCGAATATTTCGGACATTAGAAGTGTTATCTTTTAGTGCATCATAAATATACTCAATGTGTGAAGCATCAATTTTTAAGAATCTGCTCTTAACAACCTCGTGAGGATATTCTTGTTTATTAACTCTGATATACGGCTCCTTACTGCAAACAACATCAACCATAATTTCTACGATTTCATCAAGCCATTCTTCACGATAGCGTTCAACCAAAATGTCATATTCGATATTGTCTTTAATAAGTGTTTCGTATGTTTTTCGCTCTCGCATCCATCTCATCGCATCAGGCTTTTGTTCATCTTCGTCTTGATATGATAAGATAGGAGTTTCACTAAAATCAGTATTATTTTTTTTATTATTATTTATATTATTATCATTAGGTAGTGAATTTGGATATTCTTGATTCGTTATATTCACTTGTCCTGAATCGTGATTTTCACTATTCTTGAATTGTGATTCTGAAATTTCTTGATTCGTGATTTTCACTTCTCTTGAATCGTGATTTTCACTATTCTGCAATCGTGATGCTGAATAGAAGTTCTTAACATAAATAATATTCGGCTTTCCTAAGCCTTGTCGCTTTCTTTCTATCAATCCGATTCCTTTAACTGTATCAAGCTCAGACAATAGCTTTCCGGCTTTTTGGTCTGCACAGTTCAAATCTTCCATTATCTCTGCTATTGTGTAAACAATATACACTCGGTTTTCTTCATCAAGCCAACCATTTTTAGCAGACAATCCCGTGCGGTCAAGCATAAGACCATACAAGACCTTTGCTTCGGCTGATACATCTTTGAACATCTTTTCCTTGAATAGCATTTTGGGAATGCGATAAAAAGAAAATTGCTCTGTTTCATTTCCGTAGAAATACTCAAATTCAAATGACATTGTTTTCACCTCCTAAAATAAAAAAGGAAGTGTATGTTTCAACACTTCCTCAAAATTTATGCTACTTCCTTAAACTCGTCAAAGGTAACAGTAGATTCCAATGCATTTACCGCCATCAATGACATTTTCTCCGTTACATGGGTATAATACTTTAGTGTAAATTCCAATTTTGCGTGACCAAGCATTTCCTGAACATATCGTGGACTAATACCGCTTTCTGCAAGGATGGTTGCATAAGTGTGTCGCAAATTATGAAATTTGAAATCAATTTTCAATTCGCCTTTTATTATTTTTGATAAGAATTTAATGCTATTACTTGATAGCATTTCTCCGTTTCGTTTAACATTCACAAAATCTGTTATTTCCATATATACTTCTTTATT
>JAZSHP010000066.1:0-2696 GCA_045533355.1 Candidatus Fimenecus sp. | reverse complement strand
TTTCCTTTTACTGCAAGGTTTCCATTTCTTAATTCTGATGCCGCTGAAAGATACGCATTTCGCCATGTTCCTGATTCTGCCTGATAACCAAGCTGTTCCAATGCATCTGCACAAAGCAATCTTGCATCTTGATTTTCCGGGTCTGCATAGACTAAAACATTAGTGATTTCCGCAACCCACTGATATTCACCTTTATCAAAATCTTCTTTTGCCATTTTTATAATTTTGTCTGTATCACCAAGATATTCCATCCATTTTTTTGCACTGTCTGATGGAGGAAGAGGATTAAGATTTACAGGATTTGCGTCATACCATCCCATATATTTCTGATATACCGCTTTTGAATTATGTGCAACTGTTCCATAATACTGACGGGTATACCAGTTTTTTGCAAGGTTTTCGGGAAGCTCTATCATATTTGATATTTCATCTGAGGTATAACCCTGATTTATATATGTAAGTGTCTGATCGTTTATAAATTTATAAACCGCCGCAGTATCTTCCATATACTTTAAAATCACATCATTTCCCCAATGAGGCCAGTTATGGGACTGGAAAGTAACTTCTGCATCTTTTCCATATCTGCTTATCGCTTCGAGAATATACTTTGACCACGCACTTCCGTCACGAACCTGAGCACCTCTTAAAGTGTATAAATTGTGAAGAGTTGTTGTACAGTTTTCAGCCAACCATAACGCATTTTTCTGCGGAAACCATATATTCATTTCAGCCGGAGCCTCAGTTCCCGGAGTCATCTGAAATTCCATTTCTACGCCATCTATTGTAATTTTTTCACCTGTAGCCTTGATTTCGTAAGTAGGCGTAATAAAGCTAACTACTCCGGTTGACTGTCCCATACCTATTCCCATAGCCATTTTTCCTGTCACACCCGGTTCCAAAAATACTCCATACTGATAATTTGCTCGTCTTGTCATAGCTTTTCCTGCATATACATTCTCACTCACGGCATGGGTGGTGAAATGTTCAGGTACAATAATCGGAATTTTTCCGCTTGCAATTTGTGCCTCTATCGGAAGAGAAGAATCTGCAACCTCTTCTTCAGATATCACTCCTTTTATTCCTCCAAAATGGTCAATATGAGGATGTGATATCACAACGGCTTTAATAGGCTTTTCTCCAAGATTTTTCTCTATCAATTCCATAGCAGCCTTACTACATTCCATAGTCATAAGAGGGTCAAATACAATTCGTCCACTGTTTCCCTCAATAATAGTAAGGTTTGCCATATCATAGCCACGAACCTGATATATACCATCAGTCACTTCAAACAAACCATATGCATGATTATTTTTACTGTTTTCCCATAGACTTGGATTTACAGAATCAGGGGACTTTTCTGTTTCGTCTAAGAATGTATATGCCTTCTGACTCCAAATTACATTACCATTTTCATCCTTGATTTCAAGAACATCCGGTGCATCTATAAGTCCTCTTAATGCAAATTCACGTTCCTGTTTATCTTCAAAATCAAGCAAATCATAAACACCTGCATTTATTTTGGCTGTATGTTCTGCGGCAGGTTTGGTGTTTGAGTTAAGCATTGTTTTATCGCACCCTGTAAGCATCGAGCAGGCAAGAAGCATTGCAGCGAAAACGCTTAATAATTTCAAATAACCTTTCATATCAAATTCTCCTCGTTTGTTTTATAATATTTTATATGTTTCTACTTATTATTTGCAAAAGTTCAGGCAGTCAGCAGAAATATAAGTTCTGCCATTTTCTATGTATGCAATTCTGTCTGACTCAAAATTATTTTCGTCAACGGTAACAACATTTGTATCTGCCATAAAGATTACTGTTGAATTGCCTGTTTTAACAATAATTTTTTTTGGCTCAAGTGCGTTCCAGATAACTTCGTATCCTTTCTCTTCAAAGCTTTTGCGAAGTGGGATATATTCATCAAGTACATTGATTCTTTGCTGGCTTTGGGCATATTCTTTGCCAACCACTCCGTTTAAGTTTTCCGTAATGTAATTTTCAAGAAGTTCTACATCGAGTATTCCTGTATCTGACAAAAGTTTTGAACCCTTAAACATTGTTGCTCCTCCGCCATACTCCATAAGGAGATAACTATGGGAAGCAAGAGTATATCTCCTATCAAGTGCAATTGGCTCATACATCCCGGTTTTCTGATTAAGCACCTTAACATCCGATACGCGTCTTACTCCTTCTATGCTCACAAACTCTTGATTTTCGTCAAGCTTTACAGAATGCTTAATTTGTGGGTCAAAATCGAATGTAATACCCGATACATGCTGGAAGCTTCCATTTTCTTCCGGGTAAAAAATCAATCCGTATTCAAGCATATCCACAATTTGTTGTCCTGTCACCTCTGAAATACAGGTTTTATTACCAAACGGAAACACGCCCAAAATTTCATTAAATGTAATATCACCAGTATCAATATCATTTCTGATGCCGCCACCATTGATAAAGCCAATATCTGCACCGGTAATTTCGCGGTACGCATCAGCACAAAAATCTCCAAGGTTTGTTTCGGCATTTCTGATAATTCTGTTTCCTTGTTCATCAAGTGTAGTAAGGTTAACTTCACTTACACCGATTTTTCTCTCACCAAGTTTTGCGTATTCTTCATTTATAGTAGCAATATATTTTGTTATTTCTTCATCGGTTTTTTCGTATGTTTGGGTGGGTACAAGCTCGGTTTTTATTGC
>JAZSHP010000060.1:0-4090 GCA_045533355.1 Candidatus Fimenecus sp. | reverse complement strand
CGTTCTATCTGCTTGGCAGTTATACTTTAAAATCAATCGCAGATAAGGGCGAATATACAGTTAACGAAACAATTGCAGTGCTTACTCACGAACGAGGCAGAGAAATTCCTGTTTCAATGGCTTTCAGATGGCCTGTAAAACGTGCAGTAAAATGCTACACAGAAAGACTTGCACCAACAGAAACAATGGAAACAAAGGTGCGTCTTATAGATTCTTTCTTTCCCGTTGCAAAGGGCGGAACTTATTGTACACCCGGTCCTTTTGGTGCAGGCAAGACAGTATTACAGCATACCACTTCAAAATATGCAGATGTAGATATTGTAATCATTGCAGCCTGTGGAGAACGAGCCGGTGAAGTTGTTGAAACACTGACAGAATTCCCCGAACTGACAGATCCTAAAACAGGGCGTTCGCTTATGGAGCGTACCATTATTATATGTAACACATCCTCAATGCCGGTTGCATCCCGTGAAGCTTCGGTTTACACATCGGTAACCTTGGCTGAATATTACCGCCAGATGGGACTCAATGTTTTGCTTTTAGCAGACTCAACATCGCGTTGGGCACAGGCTCTTCGTGAAATGTCAGGCAGACTTGAAGAGATTCCGGGTGAAGAGGCTTTCCCTGCTTATCTTGAATCGTATATAGCAGCATTTTACGAAAGAGCAGGTTATGTCCGCTTGCCTGACGGAAGCACAGGCTCTGTTACTATTGGAGGTACGGTTTCTCCGGCAGGCGGTAACTTTGAAGAACCTGTAACTCAGGCAACATTGAAGGTTGTGGGAGCTTTTCATGGCCTTTCCCGTGAGCGTTCGGATGCAAGAAAATATCCGGCTATTGATCCTCTTATTTCCTGGTCAAAGTACAAAAGCGTTATTGACAATAATAAGTTGGAATTTTGCAAAGGGATTCTTCAACATGGTGACGAGATTGGCTCTATGATGAAGGTTATCGGCGAAGAAGGTACAACTCTTTCGGATTATATTACCTACTTAAAATCAGAAATGCTCGATGCCGTTTATCTGCAGCAGAACTCATTTGATTTGATTGAGGCAAACTGCACAATATTACGTCAGCGCTATGTTACCGATAAGCTGGTATATGTTTTGGGCAGTAATTATGCTGCCGAGAGCAAAGACGATGCACGTAGTTTCTTTAATCGTATGCGTCAAAAATTCATTGACTGGAATTACACAGAGTTTGAGAGCGAGTCGTTTAAAAAAGCAGAATCCGAAATTGATATATTGTATACTAAGGGTGGCGGAAAATTATCTGCACCGGCTGAAAAATTATTAAAGGACGGTGAACGAGAATGAACAAAGTATATAATCGAATAGAATCCATTACCGGAAACGTCATTACCGTTCGTGCAAAAGATGTTCAATATAAGGAATTGGCACAGATCAACACGCGGTTCGGCAAATCCTTGGCTCAGGTTAACAAAATTGATGGAGATGTTGTATCATTGCAGGTCTTTGCCGGCGGTCAGGGTGTTTCTACCGGGGATGAAGTACGTTTTCTCGGTCATGAAATGAGAATATCATTCAGCGATGACTTGTTAGGACGTATATTCAACGGTTCGGGTGAACCAAGAGATAAGGGACCGGCACTTACAGAAAATATGAAGCCCATCGGAGGTCCCTCTGTTAACCCAACCAAACGTATTCTTGCCACCCGAATGATGAGAACTAACTTTCCTATGATCGATATGTTTAACACATTGGTTGTTTCTCAAAAACTGCCTATTTTCTCTATTTCCGGTGATCCGTACAATCAACTTCTTGCACGTATTGCAATGCAGGCTGAAGCTGATGTAATTGTGCTCGGAGGAATGGGACTTAAATATGATGACTTCCTGTATTTTAAGGACGCACTTTCCAAAGGCGGCGCTTTGAGTAAAACTGTAATGTTTATTCATACTGCTTCTGATCCTACGGTAGAATGTATGATGATACCGGATATGGTACTGGCGGTAGCAGAACAATTCGCATTGCAAAACAAGGATGTATTGGTGCTTCTTACCGATATGACCAACTTTGCTGATGCAATGAAAGAAATTGCTATTACTCAAGAACAGGTGCCATCAAATCGTGGATATCCCGGAGACCTTTATTCTCAGCTTGCAGCACGTTATGAAAAAGCGGTTGACTTTGCTGATTCAGGTTCAGTTACCGTTCTGGCAGTTACCACAATGCCGGGCGATGATGTAACACATCCTGTTCCCGACAATACCGGATATATTACAGAAGGACAATATTACCTTAAAGGCGGCCGCATAGAGCCTTTTGGTTCACTTTCCCGACTGAAACAAAATGTAAATGGCAAAACACGAAAAGACCATCGTGCATTAATGGATGCAATGATTCGCTTATATTCTTCGTATAAAGAAACACTCGAAAAGAAGAATATGGGCTTCTCTATGAGCCGTTGGGACGAAAAATTGCTTAAATATGGTGAACTGTTTGAATGCAAGATGATGTCACTGTCTGTTAATCTTTCACTTGAAGAAGCACTTGATTTGGGTTGGGAAATTTTAGCGGATTGCTTTGATAAGAATGAGACCGAAATAAAATCAGACCTTACTGATGAATTTTGGCCTAAGAAGTAAGGAGGGATGCGGTTTTGGCAAAAATCAAGCTAACAAAAAATGAATTAAAAGTGCAAAAGGACGCACTCAAAATGTACCGCAGATATTTGCCTACTCTGACACTGAAAAAACAACAACTCCATGCAGAAATTCGCACGATTGCCCAAAGAGCAAAAGCAGTAAGAAAAGAAAGAGAAATTCTTGAACTTGGGTTTAGAGAATGGATAGCTGTTTTTAGCGAAAAGGATGCCTTTCCCGAAGGAATCATAACTGTAAGCAATATTCGTAAAGGAATGGGGAATATTGCAGGTGTTGATATTCCTATATTTGAAGGCGCAGATTTTCAAAGAGGAGATTACGATTTATATGAAACTCCTCTTTGGGTAGATATAGCTGCAAATCATATGGAAAAAGCAATGTCTCTTGACTTGGAAGCAGAAGTGTTGGACGAACAGGTTAGACTATTGGAGAAAGAGCTTCTTTCCACATCTCAAAGGGTTAACCTGTTTGAAAAAGTTAAAATTCCTGAAACAGAGGAAAACATAAAAAAAATATCTATTTATATGGCAGACCAACAGGTTAGTGCTGTTGTGCGTTCCAAAATTTCAAAACGCAAGATAGCTCTTCGTAATGTTACTGCTTCGGAAACGGAGGTGTATTCATTATGATAGTGCCTATGAAAAAAGTGTCTCTTATTATACGAGAAAGTGAAAAGGATAAAGCCCTGAAAAAGCTTCGCAGCTTGGGTATTCTCCATATCGAGATAACCGAAGGAACAGGCGAACGACTTGCAAATCTCAAAGAACAGGTAGCTTTACTTGAAAGTGCAATTTTTATCATCGGAAAGATTAAAAACACAGAACAAAAGAATGCAAATGCTGCAGATGCATTGACTATCGCAACCGAGGTTAATTCCCTTGATGAAGAGAAAAAACGATGTCAAGCGGAAAAAATTGCTCTTGATGCAGAACTGGATCGTTTAAAAAGCTGGGGTGACATTAATCCAAGTGCTTTAAGTGATTTGGAAACAAAAGGTATTGAAATACTCTTTTATGAGATGCCGAAGGCCGAATATGAAAAACTTTCTGACAATGTTAAAACTGTTAGAATTGATACTACTAAATCTACAGTTAAATTTATGTTGTTTAAGTCTAATGATGAGGAAAATGAAAAATTTGTTTTGTCTTTAAATATTTTTCGTTTGGCTTTGCCTCAGAAGTCTACTGACGAAATGAAACAAAGGATTTCTGAGCTGGATAACCGTATTGCTGAAATAGATGAAATCATTGTATCCCATGCTTGTTATATTAAGAGTATAAAGCAAGCAATTAAAAATGTTGAAAAGGAAATTGAATTTGAAACTTATACTACGGGTATGTCGGATGAAATTTTATCACCTGATAGCAAGAAATCCGTCACCGTTGCATATTTCAAAGGATATATTGAGGCAGAAAATCTTGATAAGCTAAAACAGACGGCAGAAAAAAATGCATGGGGAATTCT
>JAZSHP010000079.1:0-5557 GCA_045533355.1 Candidatus Fimenecus sp. | reverse complement strand
AAAATGAGATTATAGCTCCTGCAAAAGACAAGGTTACCATTATAAATAAAGATGGTAAAAATACATACACAACAAGCAACAGCAGCTATATATCAAAAAAGGGAGATATATTCTGGAACTGTAAAGGATATAATGGTTTTTATAAATGTAAGCCGGAAGGCAATACAATTATAGAAACATTGGAAATAGCAATACCGGATAGTCCTATACGTAATTTTTGTGAATTCATGAAGTTCACAAACGATGATAAACTTATAGTAGCCGGAGGAAATATCAACTATTTCGGTCTTCCTGCAAATAATAAAGACGGAACATTGATGCAGTATGATATAAACAATAATAAATGGTTCAATTTCCCCGAAAATGAAATAAAAAATATAACAAAACTTTGGTTTTTTAATATTTGTTCGGCTGATGAGGACCCAACCGAACCGGGACACATTATTGCAAGTTCATTTGGTAATGGATTGTTTGAATTCAGAAACGGAGAATTTATACAACAATACGATTTTAATAATTCTATTCTTGAAACAGCTGTACCAAATAATAGAAATTACACTCGTGTTTCAGAAGTTATTTTTGATAAAGAAGGTAACCTATGGTGTATAAACACTACAAATATAGCAGATATTGTAAAAGTACTTAAAAAGAACGGTGAATGGGTTTCATTAAATTATAAAGAAATTGAATGGAAAGAAACAATGGTCAAACCTTTGCTTGATTCAAGAGGATGGTTATGGATAACATCTCTTGACAATGGAGCCGGATTATTCTGTGCTAAACTCAAGAACACACCATTCGATGCAAGCGATGATGAAACAAGAACATGGTGGGAAAGTTTCACCAATCAGGATGGTACAACTTATGAAGTATATCAAGTAGCGGCTATATGTGAAGATAAAAACGGAGAAATTTGGATTGGAACAAATATTGGATTGTTTGTTATAGATAACCCTGAAGAATTTTTCAATAATGGAATATTCAAACAGATAAAAATACCACGTAACGATGGTACAGGACTTGCCGACTATCTAATGAACGGTATTTACATTAAAGCTATGGATATTGATGCAGCAAACCGTAAATGGATAGGCACATTGGACAATGGTGTTATGTTAATAAGTGAAGATGGATTGGAGACAATCCATCACTTTACAACTGAAAATTCACCGCTACCATCAAACTACATTGAAAGTATTGCTATTAACCATAAGACAGGAGAGGTTTTTATTGGAACAGATAAAGGTATAGCAAGTTATAAAAGCGACGCTATACGTCCGGAAGAGAACCTTAAAAACAGTGAAATACATGCCTACCCCAACCCTGTAAGATTAAACTATAATGGAAATATATCTATAGTTGGGCTTACTGATGATTGTAATGTTAAGATTGTTGACGGAGCCGGTTATCTTATAAATGAAGGAATTTCCAAAGGAGGTATGTACACCTGGAATGGAAGAAACCAAAAAGGCGAAAAGGTTTCAAGCGGTGTATATATTGTTATGCTTTACGACAAAAATGGAAACGAGGGAGAAGTTACAAAGATTGTAGTAACAAGATAAATCAATAAAAAACAGACAAATGTCTGTTTTTTATTGATTTATAAGGGCTTTATTATTCTTTAAAGTTATCAATGTAACCTCAGGTCTTGCGCCTAAACGAGCAAAGAATCCAACTGTACCTACACCGTCATTTATATAAAGTTTACCCTTTTCACGCTCATATAACCCACTCCATTCATCATATAAAAAGGCAGCCGGAGATAATTTATAGCCAAAAAGATTATATTTGAACTGCATGGAATGTATATGACCTGATAAAGTAAGGTCGCTATAACCATTATCACACAATTCGTGCCATAGCTGAGGAAGATGGGATATTGTTACATTGAAAACATTATCATCAACCTCTGAATATATACGGGAAACATCATAATCCTTTATATTATCGAAATTATGCTTGAATTTCAACAGCTCATCGGTATAATCGACTCCGGTTACGGCTATTGAATCATTATCACGGTGTATATATATAGTACTATCCTGTAAGAGAATCCATCCAATAGCCTCTAATTTCTCTTTTAAGAGCTTTTTATTCAAATTACGTGGAGTTGATACACTGTCTTTGAGATAAGCTCCTGTATCGTGGTTTCCAAGAACTGCAAAAGTACCACTCTTACCTTTTATATGATAGAGCTTTTCAAGAACGTCCGGAGTAAGTTCAGAATAGTGAAGATTCACTAAATCTCCGCCAAAAAGAACAACATCCGCATCAGTGCCGGATATAACCTCCGAGAGCTTCTTAAGTTCGCTTTCAGCGTCATACATTGACCCAATATGAATATCTGATATAAAAGCTATTCTATAACCGTTAAACTCTTCAGGAAGGTTTTTAAAAGATATTTCTACCTCATTTACTCTATAATCGGTGCGGGTTACAAAAACGGCGTATGAAAACAATACAAGAGAAGCCAAACTCACTACTCCACCGCAATACATCAATATTTTATTTTTCGAAGGCAACCAGAATATATACAGAATAAGTCGGCATATTGTAACAGCAATAAAAATGGTTAGCAACACCATTGAAACCTTCATTATTACAGTCCCATTATTCTCGTTATTGAAAATAAACATAAACAACGGAACAGATAAAGGTATTATGTTTGCTACTATCACAAAAACGGCAAACGTTCTTTTTATATAACTTTTAGCATTATAATGTTCGAGTCTTTTGTATGCTAAAAAATCAAGAATAGCCAGGATAAGTGCGAATGCAACAGTTACATACTTCAACATATCATATATTTTATTTATTGCGAATATATACAAATATAATCCAAGTACAAAGAGGGTTATTCAGTTCTCCACAATTTCAACCGATTTTATATTATATATATCCTTTTTAAAAATTTAAAAAAAGATAAAAACAACAATAAATCCTGTTTATAATGTAGAGAAAAAAATGAGTTTAAACTTGCAATTTAAGTTATCAGTTAAAGAATTTTACTTATCAATATCTTTTAAACAACTTAATTCGTTGACAATTAATTATAAAACAACCTTTATCAACAATTTGAAAAATGTGTTTCCTTTAATAAAAAATGGCTTTTCAACATGTTTATAACGGTTGAAATCTGTTTGAAAAAATGAGAGAAAAAAGTGGTAAAATAATTTGGTTTTTAATTACGTCTTCGGCTTAATTTTTGATTGTGAAAAACAAAATTTAAATGCCACTTTTTTTACTTTTTTTATCATTATGTTTTCAACACATTATCAACATTTTTTTTAACAGATTTTTCGCTACGATTGATATAAAGTCAGGTAATTATATAGATATTGCCCCCCAATGCCATAGTTGTGTCATTCGACCAAAAGTGAGAAATCTCATAATTAAATTCAACAGATATCTCACATTTGTTCGATATGACAAAGCCACCGGGTCAACAGCTATATTATTGCTTAAAGTTATAATTTAAAAATGAAAGTATGGAAAAAATATAGGCCATGTTATAAACACAGGCTATATCCACACTATGTTTTTTGAGTAAATAACTGTTACTTTAGCTTTGCAAGAGCCTCCTTTATACGGCGTATAGCTTCGATAATATTCTCGTCGCTTGTTGCATAACTCATTCTGAAGCACTCAGGGGCACCGAATGATGTACCGCCTACAGTAGCAACGTGTGCCTCTGTCAACAAGTACATTGCAAGGTCGTCGCTGTTGTTTATAACAGTGTCACCATAGCTTTTTCCATAGAATGAACTACATTTTGGGAACAGATAGAATGCACCTTCGGGAACATTAACTTCAAGACCAGGAATTTCCTTTGCAAGTTTTACAATAAGGTCGCGACGACGCTGGAATGCCTTACGCATCTCCTTTGCTGGGACCTTTGAGGCTGTATAATCCTCTAAAGAAGCCATCTGTGATACAGAACAAGGTCCGCTGGTGTATTGTCCCTGTAGCTTGTTACAACCCTTTACAATCCATTCTGCTGCAGCAAGGTAACCAATGCGCCATCCGGTCATTGCGTATGCCTTTGAAACACCGTTGATTATTATTACACGCTCTCTAATCTCTTCGAATTGAGCAATACTCTCGTGTTTTCCTACATAGCTTATATGCTCATAAATCTCATCAGCAACCACATATACCTGAGGATATTTTGCAAGAACATCAGCAAGCTCTTTCAACTCCTCTCTTGTATATACCGAACCTGTAGGATTTGAAGGTGAACAAAGGATAAGCATCTTTGTCTTTGGAGTTATTGCTGCTTCGAGCTGTGCGCCGGTTATCTTGAAGTTCTGCTCAATACCTGCACTTACTATGACAGGATTACCGTCAGCAAGTTTCACCATATCAGGGTAGCTTACCCAATAAGGTGCAGGAACAATAACCTCATCACCGGGGTTTACAAGTGCCATAATGGCATTACATACAGCTTGCTTTGCACCGTTTGATACAGAAATCTGAGTATCTTTGAATTCAAGACCATTCTCATTCTTCAATTTCTCAACGATAGCCTTGCGCAATGAAGGGTAACCCGGAACGGGTGAATAACGTGACCAGTTATCATCGATAGCCTGCTTTGCGGCAGCTTTTATGGCATCGGGAGTATTGAAGTCTGGTTCACCCACACTCATGTTGATAACATCTACGCCTTGTGCTTTCAACTCCTGGCTTTTTTGTGACATTGCCAATGTTGCCGATGGCGCCAATCGGTTTACGCGGTCTGATAATTGATTCATATTATCTGTTATTATTAATGTTTCTTGAAATTCAATGTATGTCCCATTCTCTCAGCTTTTGTATGCAGGTAACGGGAATTGTAAGTATTGGGTTCTATCTCAATGCTTATGTTTTCTGTTATTGTCAAGCCGTAACTTTCAAGTCCTATTCTCTTGACAGGATTGTTTGTGATGAGACGCATCTTGTGTACACCAATCTGACGCAAAATTTCAGCACCTACGCCGTAATCTCTCTCATCGGCTTTGAATCCGAGGCAAAGGTTGGCATCTACAGTATCCATACCCTCCTCCTGCAACTTATATGCACGCATCTTGTTCATAAGTCCTATGCCACGTCCTTCCTGGTTAAGATACACGATAACACCTTTTCCGGTCTTTTCAATAAGTTTCATCGCCTCATGCAACTGCGCACCGCAATCGCAACGCTGTGAACCGAATATATCTCCGGTCATACATGATGAATGAACACGTACAATAACCGGCTCATCTTCGCTCCACTCGCCTTTTATCAAAGCTATATGCTCAAGACCGTTTGACTTTTGACGGAAAGGTATAAGACGGAAATGTCCATGCTCTGTAGGCATATCTACCTCTTCACCTTTCTCTACAAGTGATTCTACCTTAAGACGGTATTCTATAAGGTCTTTAATTGATATTATCTTGAAATTGTTCTCTTTGGCAATATTAATCAACTGTGGCATACGTGCCATTGTTCCATCCTCATTCATTATCTCAATGAGTGCCGCCGCAGGATAAAGTCCTGCAAGGCGTGCGAGGTCTATGCTTGCTTCAGTGTGTCCTGCACG
>JAZSHP010000046.1:0-19094 GCA_045533355.1 Candidatus Fimenecus sp. | reverse complement strand
CTTGTTGACACTCGGCATTTTTAATGGCTAATTCAGTAATTTTATATAATTTCAAATTATAATTTATCGGGGAGAATGATTATTAATTTAAATATGAATCGTAGGGGACGATGCCCACATCGTCCCGTTCCAAAGCGTGCTGTTAACTTGCTGCGGGACGATGTGGGCATCGTCCCCTACAAGATATGTTGTTCTATATTAACTTACCGTTAAACTCCGATTTATTATTCATTTTAACTGCAAGTTAATTATTGATATTATTGACAATATATGCTATCATTGAATTGGTGATAATTTATGAATATTAAAATGGCAAAACATTCCAATCCTCAGTTTGCAAGGGATAATTTTTATAGTCTTGACGGACAGTGGGACTTTGGATTTCAAAAAGCAAAAGTAGGCTTCAAATTTTCAACTGACGAGAAAAAAGCAGTTGAAATAAGAAATAGTAAAGAATACACACATAAAATCAATGTACCCTTCTGTGTTGAAAGTGAGCTTTCAGGAATTCAGTACA
The DNA here is from genome assembly GCA_045533355.1 of Candidatus Fimenecus sp. Classification (GTDB taxonomy): domain Bacteria; phylum Bacillota; class Clostridia; order Oscillospirales; family Acutalibacteraceae; genus Fimenecus. The sequence goes on along the minus strand of JAZSHP010000046.1, from coordinate 18,577 downwards.
AAGATTTTATCAATATGGTATGGTACAGAAAAACTATAAATATCAAACAAGACGGAAACCGAGTATTCCTCTGCTTTGGTGCTGCTGACCATCTTACAACTGTGCTTGTAAACGGAAAATGCGCAGGCAGACACAAGGGTGGTTACACATCATTCAGATTTGACATTACTGACCTTTGCGTTGACGGTGAAAACGAGATTTTTGTGCTTTGTGAAGACAATGTAAAGCATCCGTTTGTTATCCGCGGTAAACAGAGCGAATGGAAAAAGAGTCACGCTTGTGACTATACCCGTACAACAGGTATCTGGCAGACTGTTTATGTTGAATATGTGCCACAGAATTATGTGGAAAATTTTAAGATTTATCCTGACCACAAAAACGGTCTTGTTACAATAAACTTTGCACTTAAAGGCAAAGAAAATCTTACTTGTGAAGCATTTTATGATGGTAAATCAGTTGGTAAAACAGTAATCGAGAATGCTTGTGGCAATGAGATTTTACAAATTAAACTTGACGAAACTCACCTTTGGGAAGTTGGTAACGGTCGTCTTTATGACCTTGAAATCACTTATGGTGAGGATAAGGTTCATTCATATTTTGGACTTCGCAATGTGCGACTTGACGGATATAAATTCCTTATCAACGAAAAGAGTGTTTTTCAGCGTCTTGTTCTTGACCAAGGCTTCTACAAAAAAGGTATTTATACAGCCCCTTGTGATGAAGATTTAATCAAGGATATTACTCTTTCAATGGACTTAGGCTTTAATGGTGCAAGACTTCACCAGAAAGTTTTTGACCCTAAATTCTTGTACTATGCTGACCAGCTCGGTTACCTCGTATGGGGTGAATATGCTAACTGGGGACTTGACTATTCAAATCCGAAGAGTGTTGATGTTTTCTTAAATGAATGGAAGGAAGCTATTGACCGTGACTTTAACCACCCTGCCCTTATTGGTTGGTGTCCGTTCAACGAAACATGGGACTACAAAAAGAGAAAGCAGTATGACCCACTTCTTGCAACTGTTTACGACTTTACAAAGGCAGTTGACTCAACTCGACCTTGTATTGACACAAGCGGTAATTTCCATGTAAAAACTGATATTTATGACTTGCACGATTACAGCTATGATGTTGAATTCTTCAAGAAAAACTATGATAGATTTATGACGGAAAATTATCTTTATGAGCACGTTTTAGTTGATAACCCAGGTCGTCAGACCTATCGTGGTGAGCCTGTATTCATCAGCGAATATGGTGGAATCAAGTGGGTAAGCGACGAATCAATCAAATCATGGGGATATGGTGAGGATGTTAAGACTCCCGAAGAATTTGCTGACAGATATGTAGGACTTACTGATGTTATTGTAAGCAATTACAAGATGTTTGGTTTCTGTTATACACAGCTTTACGATATTGAGCAGGAACAAAACGGTCTTTATACATACGACAGAGAAAAGAAATTTGACGAAAAGATTTATGACAGAATAAGAGCAATAAACACAAAGGTTGCTGAAATTGAAAAGGATTAATTAGTTATGGATATGTTAGAGTTTTTGGCTGACATTGTAATATATGGTTCTTCAGATTTTGTCGGTAATAAAAAGATTTCCCATACAACTCGCAAAAGAATTTTAATTATTTTTATTATTGTAAGTTTATGCTATTTGGGTTTTTCTGTATTTGGTATCTTTTGGGCTATAAAAACCAAAAGCATAATATTATTAACACTCATTATTCTCGTCTTTGTACTTTTTCTGTACAACCTATATAAAACAATAGAGAAATATAATGATGCTCAACTGATGAACAAAGAAATAATTAAGGACTTTTTTGATAATCTTGCACCTCGTTGGGATAATGAGCCTATTGCAGATACTACAATTATAAACACAATTTTAGACAATGCAAAAGTATGTGAAAGCATTGATATACTTGATGTTGGCTGTGGTACAGGTGTTATGTTTCCTTTTTATCTCGAAAGGAACGTGAATAGCATTACTGCAGTTGACCTTTCCCCTGAAATGGTGAAAATCGCAAAAAGTAAATTCCCACAGGCAGATGTTATCTGTGGTGATGCTGAAACCATCTCTTTTGACAAGCAATTTGATGTTATTATGATTTACAATGCTTTTCCACATTTCCCCGAACCACAAAAGCTTATTGAAAATCTTGCAAAGTATTTAAAAGACGGTGGCAGACTTTGTATTTCACACGGTATGAGTAAAAAAGAGCTTGATGATATTCATATGAAATCAGCAGGTAAGGTTTCAAATATTCTTCCTGAATGTGAGGAACTCAAGAAGATCCTTGAGCCTTATTTCAATGTGGATATTATGATTTCAAACGACAAAATGTATCAGGTATCTGGTATGAAAAGGTGATATTATGAATTATTTTCCAGAAGTAAAGAAAAATTTTGGTTTTGGATGTATGCGACTTCCTCGTAAAGGTCCGCTTATTGACATTGAACAGTCAAAAAAGATGGTTGACACTTTTTTAGAAGCAGGTTTCAACTATTTTGATACTGCGCACGGATACATGGAAATGAGAAATGAAGGTACACTCAAAAAATGCCTTACATCTCGTCACCCAAGAGAAAGCTATATCCTCGCCGACAAGTTATCAGAAGGTTTTTTCAAAAAAGAAAGTCAGATAAGACCTTTATTTGAAAAGCAGTTGAAAAACTGTGGTGTAGAGTATTTTGACTTTTACTTAATGCACGCACAGAATGCCACAAACTTTGAGAAATACAAGGAATGCAGAGCATATGAAACAGCATTCGACCTTAAAAAAGAAGGTAAAATCCGTCATGTAGGACTTTCCTTCCACGACAAAGCAGAGGTGCTTGACCAGATTCTTACAGAATATCCGGATGTAGAGTTTGTGCAGATTCAGTTCAACTATCTTGACTACAATGATGAGTCGGTTGAAGGTAGAAAGTGCTATGAAGTCTGTCGCAAGCACAACAAACCGATTATCGTTATGGAGCCTGTCAAGGGTGGTAGTCTTGTAAAGCTTCCCCAAGAGGCTAAAAAGGTTTTAGATGACCTTAATGGTGGTTCACCTGCAAGTTATGCTATTCGTTTCACAGCAAGCTTTGAAGGCATTTTTATGGTGCTTTCAGGTATGAGTGATATGGAGCAAATGAATGACAACATCAGCTTTATGAAGGATTTTGTACCATTCAGTCAGGAAGAGTACGATGCAGTAAACAAGGTATGTAAGATTATGAATGCACAGCACCTTATTCCTTGCACTGCTTGTCGTTACTGTGTTGACGGATGTCCTAAAAACATTCCTATTCCTGAAATTTTTGCTTGTATGAATGACAGAAAGCAATTCAAAGACTGGAATCCAAAATATTATTACGAAGATGTACACACAGTCGGCAAAGGCAAGGCATCTGACTGTATTGACTGTGGTCTTTGTGAAAAGTCTTGTCCACAGCATCTTGAAATCAGAAAATTGCTCAAAGAAGTAGCCAAGGAATTTGAAAACAAGTAAATAAAAAAAGTCATCTTAAAGCATAATAACTATAAAAGAGAAGTTACAGTGTAGCTTCTCTTTTTTTGTAATAAAAAAGCGGAGTCAAATCAAGACACCGCTTTACTCAGTTATATATAGTTTTTTATTTCATCAGGTGTGATTACACCTTTTTCTGTGATAAATGCAGTCACCAGTGAATGGTCCGTAACATCAAAAGCAGGATTTAAGGTTTTTGCCTTTTGCGGAATCATTGGTTTTTCATACCACATATCCCCTATTTCATGCCCGTCTCGCATTTCAATCACAATATCGTCACCTGTTTTGATGTTTTTATCAAAGGTTGAAAACGGCATACAAACATAAAACGGAATATTGTAGTATTTCGCAAGAATCGCTAAGCCACTTGTTCCTATTTTATTGGCAATATCACCATTCAACGCCACTCGGTCACAACCGACCAAAACTGCATCGACAAATCCGTTTTTCATTACAAACGATGCCATATTGTCGCAGATAACCGTTGTATCAATTCCTGCATCACAAAGCTCAAAAGCTGTAAGCCTTGCACCCTGCAGAAGTGGTCGTGTTTCGTCTGCAAACACTTTTATATTGTGACCGTTTTCCTTTGCAACATATACAGGTGAAAGTGCTGTGCCGTACTTTACGGTAGCAAGACGACCTGCGTTACAATGTGTAAGGATTGAGTCACAGCTTTCGAGTAATTCTGCACCATATTCACCGATTTTACGACAAACCAAAATATCATCCTCGATAATATCAAGAGCTTTTTGTGTAAGGTTTTTCTTAAAGTTTTCTGCATTACTTTTTTCAGCAACTCTAAGAATTTCCTCAGTTGCCCATTTAAGATTTATTGCAGTAGGTCTGCATAAAACAAGGTCATCACAATACTTTTTCAATTCAGCAAAAAGAGCTTCGTATGTATTGTTTTCACTCTTATTCATAAGTACAGCCAAGGAAATTGCAGTAAAAACACCTATTGCAGGCGCACCACGAACCTTGAGAAGTTTTATTGCATCAAACATCTCGTTATAATCATCCGTGCTGACCTCTTTATATTCATTTGGCAAAAACGTCTGGTCAATGAAAACTGCTTTATTGTTCACAGTATCAAAGCCAACAGATGCACCATTTAAAAGCATTAAAATTCACCTACAATTTCAGTAATAAGCAACTGCATTTCTTCACTCTTTTGTCTGCCGATTGTAAGAACCTCTTCTTCAGTAAGTCGCTCACCTGAAAGTCCTGCTGCTTTATTGGAAACAAGTGAAAAACCGAGCACATCTATACCACAATGGTTTGCAGCAATAACCTCCTGAACAGTTGACATGCCGACAGTATCTGCGCCAAGAACTCTGAACGCACGAATTTCGGCAGGTGTTTCATAAGAAGGTCCTGTACAACCAATATATACACCCTTTTGAAGCTTCATTCCTAATTTTTCAGCACAATTAAATGCGATTTCACGAAGCTCAGGTGAATAACCATAGGTCATATCAGGAAAACGGCAACCAAATCGGTCATCATTTTTACCTATAAGACAATTCATACCTGTAAAATTAATGTGGTCGGTAATAACCATAATGTCACCAACATTAAAGCTTTCGTTGATGCCACCTGCTGCATTTGTAACGATAAGCTTCTGAACACCCATCATTTTCATAACACGGATTGGCATTACAACATTTTCCACAGGATAGCCCTCGTAAAGATGAATTCTGCCTTGCATACACATAACCTTTTTACCGTTGAGTGTACCGAAAACGAATCGGCCTACGTGACCAGGTGCTGTTGAAACAGGAAAATCCGGAATGTCAGAGTAATCCACAAACTGTGGATTTTCAATCTTTTCACCCAAAGTGCCAAGTCCACTACCAAGAATTATACCTATTTCGTAAGTATCTGTAATTTTAGATTTAATGTATTCTACTGCCTTTGTAATCATTATCCATTTACCTCGTTTACAACTTCGCGTACAAGACGACTTACTTCGTATCCCATTTTTTCAACATCAATAGTTGTAAATTCACCATTTTTATAAAGTACCTCTCCGTCAACCATTGTAAGAACAACATTACTCTTATTTGCTGAATAAACAAGATTATTGAGAATATCAAAATCAGGGTACATATTTGGTGTTGTCATATCAAGAACAATCAAATCGGCTTTATTGCCAACCTTTATTACACCACAATCGTTTCTTCCCTGTGCCATATATCCATTGACAGTTGCCATTTTATAAACATCCTGTGGTGTTACTATATCTGCTTTATTATTCACACCCTTTGGCAAAAGTGCTGCGAGATACATTTCACGCATAATATCAAGTCCGTTATTGCTTGCAGCAGAGTCAGTACCGATACCGATATTAACACCCTTCTGTAACATTTTATATGTGTTACAGAAACCACTGCCAAGCTTTAAGTTACTTGCAGGACAATGAGCAACCGTTACACCCATCTCCTTGAAAATATCCATATCCTCATCCTCTACCCATACACAATGAGCAAGAATTGTCGGACTATTGAACACCTTTGCATCGTAGAAAAGACGAGCAGGAGTTTTTCCGTATTTTGCTTTACAGTTTTCATGCTCTGCCTTTGTTTCGGATAAATGAACATGATTGATATAGTCCTTACCATTTGTGAATTCACCAAACTGCTCAATAATTGAAAGTCGGTTTGTATATTCAGCGTGAAGACTCATATCAATTTTAATTTTGCCATTCTGTGTATTATGGTATTTTTCAGCAAGGTAAATACCCTCCTGGAATCTATCATTTGCAGTAATATCCTCATCAACAAAGGATACGATTGAACGACCGAAATTAGTCTTTGCCTTACTGTCAATTACAGCTTTCATTACACCATCACCAAAGAAGTACATATCAGTAAATGATGTTGTACCACACGCTAACATTTCTGCAATTGAAAGCATTGTTCCATAATATGCTCTGTCTGGGTTGAGTCTGTCCTCAAAAGGAAAAACCTTTTCATTGAGCCAACGGTCTAAAGGAAGATTTTCAGCATATCCACGAAGAAGAGTCATTGGTGAATGAGTATGAAGATTTACAAAACCTGATGAAAGAATTTTACCCTTTCCGTCATATTCTTCACCATAATTTTCCTGTGGTTTTTCTGCTCCGATATATTCAATTTTATCTTCCTTGACACCAACATACATATTGTTCTGTATTTCAAGGTTTTCGTTTATGATTGAGATGTTTTTGAATAACATAATATTTCTCCAAAAAAGGCAGAGTTTCCCCTGCCCTATTTTTATTCTATGATAATTGTTTCTATTACAACGTCTTCTTTTGGTTTGTTTGAAAAATAATCTGCAGGTACCTTTGCGATAGCATCAACAACATCCATTCCTTCAAATACCTGACCGAAAACTGTGTGACGGAAATCAAGCCATGGTGTTCCACCGATTTCTTCGTATGCTTCAATACATTCTGTTGGGAATACTCTTTCGTCTGCCATTCTCATTTGTTCAAGTAAATCTTCAGGACATTCCTTAGCCTGAACAATAAAGAACTGACTACCATTTGTATTAGGACCGGCATTAGCCATACAAAGTGCACCACGAAGATTGTGAAGTTCACCTGTAAACTCATCTTCAAAAGCATGTCCCCAAATACTCTGACCACCTGTGCCTGTACCATTTGGGTCACCGCCCTGAATCATAAAATTATCAATTACACGATGGAAAATAAGACCATCGTAATAACCATTTTTTGCATGAGTTGTGAAATTTTCAACTGCCTTTGGTGCATATTCAGGGAAAAGCTTGATTTTGATTTCTCCCATATTTGTTTTTACTGTTGCAATCATATCACCTGCAACTGGTGCGTTTAACTGATGAAACATATTTTTTGCTCCTTTTAATTTAATTTCGCTACACTTAAAACGATGATTTTCTTTATTCTACAGATTTCAATGACTCAATCATATCAATTTTCTTAAGACTATGTCGCATAATCAGGTTTACAATAACTGTGAAGATAATTGTAAGAATTGTTGCTATAAGGATACTTAACGGATTTAAATCTCTGCCAAACATATACACATCTGTTTCAACAGTGACCATAACAAATCTGTGAAGAACAACACCCAGCAGAACACCGAGAATAATACCGAAAACTGTCAGAATGATATTCTCACGGTAAATATATGAGGCAAGTTCATTATGGTAGAAACCTAAAAGTCTGAAGGTTGCAAGCTCACGTCTTCTTTCAGTAATGTTGATATTATTCAGATTATAAAGAACAACAAAAGCGAGAATAGCAGCGGAAACTACCATCAAGATAATAATGAAATAAAGATTGTTAATAACCTCATTCATTCCTTCAACTTCTTCAGTATTCGTTATTACAGAATTGACCCCACCTATTCTTGTAAGTGCAAGTTTAAGGTTCTGGTCACTGAAAAGACCATTTGATTTAATCATAAGAATATTGATGTCAGGCTCAATATTATAAATGGAGTGATAAAGTGTGGGAGTCATATAAACATAGTTGAAAATATAGTTTTCTGTAATTCCCACAACCTTGACTTCTTTTGGTGTTACAGTAAACTCATCTATTTTTATGAAAATACTATCATTTACTCCCACATCAAGTAATTCTGCATATTTTTCTGTGATAATTACACCCTTGTCAGAAAGCATAAGGTCTCTTTCACGCCATCCGCTTTCCTGCAATTTGACAAAACCGGCAAACTGCTCCACATCAGTAGGAACAACAAGATATGCATTTTTTTCTTCGTTTCTCTCAGGATTTGCACTTGATGCCGCAGAAATCATTGTTCGTTTAGCCTGAACATATCCGTCTATACTCGGAATCATCTCGACCTTTGAAAGCATTTTTCTTCTCTCTGAACGAGTAATACTTGAGTCAACACTGACTACACCTGTATAACTGAAAATGTCACCATACTGAATATCAACCATTGAAGAGATTGAGTCACGGATACCAAGTCCCACAATAAGAAGTGCCATACATCCGCTGACACCAAAAAGTGTCATAAAGAAACGCTTTTTATATCTAAAAAGGTTTCGGATTGCAGATTTCTGACCGAAATTAAGTCTCTGCCATACAAATTTGATTTTTTCCATAAATGTATGCTTGCCTGCCTTTGGCGCAACAGGTCGCATAAGCTCTGCAGGAACACTTCTGAGTGAATAATAACAAGCAAAAAACGCTGATAATGTTGTACAAAGTGTTGCAAGAATGCTTGCCGTCAATGCATGGAGAATATTAAGACTGAGAATATTCTCACCAAGATTATAATAAACTACACGATAAGCTGTGATTATTATTGGCGGAATTGTGAGCTCACCTGCAAATACACCGATAAGACTACCGATAACACTTGCACTCGCAGAATAAAGAAGGTACTTTGACGCAATTGAAAGCTTACCGTAACCTAACGCCTTCATTGTACCAATCTGCATTCTTTGTTCTTCAACCATACGAGTCATTGTTGTAAGGCTGACCAATGCCGCAACAAGGAAGAAAATCATCGGGAAAACTGTACCAATGGCACCTATACTGTCAGAGTCTGTGACATAGCTCATATATGCTTCAATACTCTGTCGGTCGAGGACGTGCCAGATAGGTGGTTCCATTTCATTCACTTCACGCTCTGCCTCTGCAAGTTCTTCTTCTGCATCCTCAAGCTCTGCAAGAGCATCTGCCTTATACACTTCGTATTCCTCACGGGCTTCACGAAGGAGTGCATCCGCATCCATTACATCCTGTTCTGCCTGAACAAGTGTGCCCTTATTGGCAATAGCGTTCTGTAATTCACCAATAGCAACCTTTGCTTTAAGAAGCTCCTCTTTACCAAGCTCAAGTTCTATTTCCGCTTCAGCTACTGCAGAAGTAGCTTCATCATAAGCCATTTGCAAGGTATCTATAGTATCCCTTATACCCTGTAATTGATTAGGGTCTGCTTCAGGGTCCTGTTGCATTTCTGCAAAATCATCATTTGCATCATCAAGTGCAGATTTCAGCTCACTCAAAGCACCTTTTGCTAATTCAAGCTGTGTTTCGCCATTTGCTATTTTCCTTTCACCTTCTGCAACCTCTTTCTGGAAAATCGGCAAATTCTCTTCAGCATTTTCAAGAATTTCTTTATTGCTTTCTAATTCTTTTTTACTGTCTTCAATAAGCTTTTCCTTCGCAGCAAGCTCGTCAACTGCTTTTGTAAGCTCTTCTTCAACCATTCTTTGTGCTTCTTCGTAGTCAGCACGGGCATCAAGGAGCATTGAAGTACTGTTTGCATTAATTTCAGCATATCGGATTTCACATCGTTTTGACGAGATTTCCTCAATTTTCTTTGCAACTGTATCAATAAGCTTCTGATATTTATTACTATAACAGTTAAGGTCTTCTGCACCTTTGACTGTTATATAAATTGATGTGAAAACATCCGTAACAAACGCCTGTCTCGGAATTACGATATATCCATCGGCCATACCGTCGCCCACAGTGCTTGTACCCACATCACCATTAAGGAAGTATGAAGATGAACAAACGCCGACAATCAGGTATGTATCTGTCGCAAGAGTGTCGGAAACAGGTGTATCAGTACCTGTAGAAAGTTTCAGAGTTTCACCTATTTTAAGTCCTGATTCCTCCAAGAACTCTTTACTTACTAAGCATTCATTATATTTTGTGGGGTGATTACCCTCTTCAAGCTTAATTCCGTTTATCTTTTCAGTCATTGAAATAGCTCTTGTAACAATTTCCTTTGACTGAACGATACAAAGAAAGTCGGTTGTGAAGGAGCCTTCAATGTCCTGTATACCCTCAACTCTGCTGAGAGCACCAAGGTCACTCTGGGTAAGACCCATTGTACCAACTACTCGGATATCCATAAGATTCTGCTTGTCATAAGTAGCGTCCGCTGTCTTATGCATAGCAGGCATTGTTGAACGGACACCTGAATAAAAGGCAACACCGAGCGCAACTATAAGCATAATAGAGATAAATCGGCTTATGCTTTTTCTAATTTCCCTTCGGAAATCTTTTGCAAGTGATTTTGTCATATCTTATACTGTCCTTTACCATTCAATCTGTTCAACAGGTGTTGGATTTTCATTCAAAAGAATTCTTTCTATTTTACCATCATTGATTTTGATAATTTTATCTGCCATAGGCATAAGCGCTGAGTTATGAGTAATAACGATAACTGTCATACCCTTTTCACGACACATATCCTGTAGCAATTTAAGAATTGACTTACCTGTTATGTAGTCAAGAGCACCTGTAGGCTCGTCGCAAAGTAAAAGCTTAGGATTTTTTGCGAGAGCACGAGCAATTGAAACACGCTGTTGCTCACCACCGGAAAGCTGTGCCGGGAAATTGTCCTTTCTGTTGTGAAGACCAACTTCAGCAAGTATTATTTCAGCATCAACCGGATTTTTACAAATCTGAGTTGCAAGTTCAACATTTTCATAAGCAGTAAGATTCGGAACCAAGTTGTAAAACTGGAAAACAAATCCCACATCATCGCGACGGAAGGCTGTAAGCTCTTTTTCGTTAAACTGAGCAATATCAATACCATCAACATTTATGATACCTGCTGTTGGCTTATCCATACCGCCAAGCATATTAAGCACTGTTGTCTTACCGGCACCTGACGGGCCAACAATTACAACAAATTCTCCTTTTTCAATTGGAAAACTTATGGCATCAACGGCTCTGATTTCTATTTCGCCGGTCTTGTATATTTTATTTACATCTTTAAACTCGATAAATGACATAGTTTCACTCCTCATTAAGATAAAGACCATAGTACCGCATAATAAATCACATTATTATATCACATAAATATAGATAATGCTATATTATTTATTAAATTAATATTATTAAATATTTGTAAACATTTCAAATAAATCATTACCAAGTGTTGAATAATAGACATCGTGGTGGTATAATGAATATCATGTTTATTATGGAGATGATTTTATGGCAACAAATAGCAACGATATCCGAGTAAAACGCACTAAAAAACTCATTCGTCAAGGACTTGTTGACTTGGCGGCAAACAAGCGTATTAACAAGATTACCGTTAAAGAGCTTACAGACTATATTGAAATTAACAGAGGTACATTCTATCTTCACTACAAAGATGTTTATGACCTTGTAGAAACACTTGAAAACGAGCTTTACACTGATTTTGATAAAAAACTTTCATCATACACTTCTGACGCTCTTTTATCGACACCTATCGATGTCTGTGAGGATTTGTGTGCTCACTTCTGCGAACACAAGGACCTTTATACAACATTTTTAGGTGTCAATGGTGATGCTCAATTTGCTTTCAAGCTTGGTGAAAGATTCAATATCGGTGTGTATAAAATTTTCAAAGATATTTTCCCAAAAATAAATGAAGTTGAATACAATTTAGCATACAGTTACGGAAAGTTCGGTCTTGTAGGGCTCGTACACAGCTGGTTCAATAAATATCCGGAAAAAACTCCTCGAGAAATCGCTGAAATGTGGCTTAACATAACTATTTTAGGTATTTGGGGACTACTTGATGATGATGGTAAAGAGGTACTTTTAAATGCGAAAAATTCTCGTTAAACTCTTTATCAAAAATTATGAAAACACAGGAGATTTAAAGGTCCGTGAAGCGTATGGCACCTTAGGAAGTGTCACAGGAATTATCGTCAATGTCATTCTCGCGATTTCAAAGTATATTGCCGGTCTTTTGTCAGGCAGTATTTCCGTCACAGCCGACGCTATCAATAATTTATCTGATGCCGGTTCTTCAATTATATCCCTTGTTGGAGTAAAGCTTTCTGCAAAACCCGCTGACAAGGACCATCCTTATGGTCACGGCAGAGTGGAATATATTTCTGCCCTTGCAGTTGCCTTTTTCGTTCTTCTTATGGGAATTGAACTTTTCAAAAGCTCTGTTGATAAAATTATCAACCCTGTTCCTGTTAAATTCAACTGGATTTCCCTTATAATTCTTCTGGTCAGCATTCTTGCCAAACTCTGGTTGGGCTTATTCAACAGATATCTTGGCAAACAAATCAATTCTGCCCCTATGCTTGCTGTTATGAAGGATAGCTTCAGCGACTGTCTTGCCACAGGTGTTGCCTTGGTTTCCATTATCTTTTCTGCTTTTTCAGATATAAACGTGGACGGATATCTCGGAATTATTGTTGCAGGTTTTATTTTCCTTGCAGGTTTTAATATTCTTAAAGATACTATGGCAGACCTTCTCGGTAAACCTGCCGACAAGGAATTTACGGCAAAAATTGAAGAAAAAATTCTCTCCTATGATAAAATTGTCGGAGTTCACGATATGATTATTCACGATTATGGCCCGGGCAGAAAATTTGCTTCAGCTCATGCAGAGGTTTCTTCGCAGGATGACATTATGGAAATCCACGACATTATCGACCTTGCAGAACGCGACATTCTCAATGAATACGGAATAATTATTTCAATACATACTGACCCCATCGTTACTGATGACGAGAGAATCAATTCTCTTAAGGAAATGGTAGTCGGAATTGTAAAAGAAATTTCCCACGAAATGTCAATTCACGATTTCAGAGTTGTTGATGGACCAACTCACACTAATCTTATCTTTGATTTAATTGCTCCTCATAAATTTCACATGAGCAATAGTGAAATTGTCATGACAATAGAAAACAAATTGAGCAAAATAGACGAAAGATATTTCGTTGTGATAACTATTGAACACGCTTTTAACTAAATTTTAATTTTTTGTCGATTTGCTATTGAAAAAACCACAAAATATAGTAGAATATATATGCAAGTTGTCACATATTGTTATTATTCGGAGGTTAAATTATGGCAGACAGAGAAATTACCACAATACCTAATGGGCCTCTTGGTATTATTGCTTTACCAGGATGCGAAGAAATGGCTGAAAAAATTGACCGCTATCTTGTACAATGGCGTAAACAACAGGATTCTGAACACAAAACAACTATTGCTTTTTCAGGATACGAACGCAATACTTATATTTTGAACGCCACATTCCCTCGTTTTGGTACAGGTGAAGGTAAATGTTCACTTCACGAATCTGTTCGTGGATACGACATCTACATTCTCATTGATGCTTTTAACCACGGTGTTACTTATAAAATGTATGGTCAGACAGTTCCTATGAGTCCTGATGACCACTACGCAAACCTTAAACGTGCTATTTCTGCAATCGGTGGTAAGGCAAAGACTATTACAGTTATTATGCCAATGCTTTACGAAGGCAGACAGCACAAGCGTTCTTCAAGAGAATCTCTTGACTGTGCAGTAATGCTTCAGGAACTCTGTCTCTCAATGGGCGTTGATAACATCATTACTTTTGATGCTCACGATGCTCGTGTTCAGAACGCAATTCCTCTTCACGGTTTTGAAAGTATCTCTCCTGCTTATCAGATGATTAAGGCTCTTGTAAACAATGTTGATAACCTTAAACTCGACAAAGAGCACACAATGATTATTTCACCTGACGAAGGTGCTATGAGCCGTTGTATGCAGTATTCAAACTATCTTGGTCTTGACCTTGGTATGTTCTACAAGCGTCGCGACTATTCAAGAATCGTTGACGGTAGAAACCCAATCGTTGAGCATTCTTTCCTTGGTTCAAATGTTGAAGGTAAAGACGTTATTATTATCGACGATATGATTTCATCAGGTGAATCAATGCTTGATGTTTCAAAGAAAATTAAATCACTTGGTGCAAACAGAGTATTTATTTTCTCTGCATTCGGTCTTTTCAATGCAGGACTTGACAGCTTTGACAAGGCATATCGTGATGGTCTCTTTGATAAGGTGTTTACAACAAACCTTGTTTACAGAATGCCTGAGCTTAAAAAGCGTGATTGGTATTGCGAAGTTGAACTTTCAAAATATCTCTCATACATCATTGATACACTCAATCATGATAAATCAGTCAGCAAACTTCTTGACCCGGCTGATAAGATTGATGCTCTTCTCATAAAAGCAGGACTTAAATAAGATATATAAAAAAAGCGTTGCAGGTGCAACGCTTTTTTTGTTTTATTTAATTTTTTAGTCTATGCCTTGGTTTCAATTCCTGCATCAAAAGATGGCATCAACTGTAATTTAAACAAGTTGATTCGATGCATTCTGTCAATACGCTCTTTCTTCAACTGGTCCTCAATTTCACCTGTGCGAATATATTTATCAAGCTCGGCATAAGTAAAACCAAGATTATCCTCATCTGTTTTGCCACAAAGGCCATCAATAGGCACCTTATCCACAAGCTCTTTCGGTAACCCGAGAAGATAACCAATTTCCTTTACTTCTGTTACGGTAAGATTACTCATAGGTGAAAAATCCCCTACTGAGTCACCATATCTTGTCGAATAACCAACCCAATCCTCAGAAAGGTTACAGGTGTTACAAACTCTGCCGTTTACCGACTGACTGATTGCATAAACAGTTGACATCCTGATTCGTGGAGGCAGATTCTGCACCGACTGACTTGTAAGCTCTAATTCATCAGGTATTGCAGCCTTAATTGCATTAACTGCATTTCCGATATTAACCTCATAATGTTTGATTCCGAGGTGATTCACAAGCATATAAGCCTTATCAATATCGTGCTGTTCACCCTGTGGCATAAGAACTCCTATAACACGTTCCTTGCCCAAGGCTTCAACACATAACGCCGCTGCAATTGAGCTGTCTTTTCCACCTGAAATACCTAAAACAGCATTACACCCTTTACCATTTATCTCAAAGAAATTTCTTATCCACTCAACACATTCATTTTTGACTTTCATAGCGTCAAACATCAGAAATTACCCCCACTTAATCGTTATTGAACCTCCTCTGAAGCACAATAACGTATCAATATTATGTGTATTTTTACCTTAAAAGGAATATATCAAAATAAAAACAATAAGTCAATAAGATTACCAAAATAACAATATTTTTTTACTTGGTGCAGGTCTGCTATCTTCACGTTTTAAATTATTATTATCTTTTTCATTTTAAATAATTATCTTTACCCTTGAAAATAAAATGAAATTAGTGTAGAATATTGACGATAAAATTACATAAAGGAGATTGAATATGGATTTTTCAATTTTTGACTCATTTGATATGAGTGTATTCACTTTTTTCGGTGAACATATTCAGAGTGCAGCAATGAACATTGTTGCTGAAATCATCACATTCTTTGGTGGAGAAGAATTTGTTATACCAATGGCAGTTGTTGGTCTTGTGCTAGGCTTATTTAAAAAGACTCGCAAATTTGGTTTGTCAGTTCTTTTTGCTGTTCTTGTGGGAACACTTCTTACAAACCTTGTTATGAAGAATGTATTTGACCGTCCTCGTCCTTTTAATTATTTCACAGATAATCCAGTGTACGCAGATTTCTTTAAAAATGTGTACGGTATTTACCCTGCTGAAATGACCGAGGCATTACGTGAACAACTTCCTCATAGTGGTTCATTCCCATCAGGTCACACAACTGCAGCATTTGAGCTTGGCGTTGCAATGTTCCTGGCTCTCAATAAAAAGTACAGTTGGATATTCCCTGTATTTTCAGCCCTTGTAGGTCTTTCACGAATCTACCTTATGGTACACTACGCAACAGATGTTATCGGTGGTGTTTTCGTAGGAATAGTTGCAGGTATCGCAGGTTATTTCATTATGAAAGCAATTATGAAAAACAAAAAAATTGCTGAATTTGATTTAGCTACAAAATTAAAAAAAGCATAATTTAAGATTATTTCTGTTCACCCGTGTCAAAACTCTACACGGGTGATTTTTTATGTACAAAAGAATAACTATTGCTTTTCTTATTCTATCACTGGTTTTCGGAATATTGATTTCCAATCTTGGTTTTATTGCATTAAAAACAAAAGATTCCCCTGTTTCTTACAACAGAAGTCAAAAAAGTCTTACACTCTCCACATCAAGGGGTATGATTTACGATACAAATATGAAAAAAATAGTCAATACTGAAAAAGAAGTTCTCACCGCTTGTCTCCCTACTACAAACGCTTTGAATTCAATAAAAGAATATATTACAGATGATAAAGTGAAGGTTTTGTATGAAAATATGAACAAGGGAAAAATCAGTATCCTTAAACTTCCGAAAAAATTCAATCAAAATCATATTAAGTCTGTTACAATGGTCAATCGTTATTCCTCCGACCAACCTTGCGTACATCTTATTGGTCATCTTGACCAGTCAGGTAACGGAGTTATGGGTCTTGAAAAAGCATATAACAAAATTTTATCTGATAATCAGGGAAGTTTGAAGGCTATATGGAGTTGCGATGCTATTGGTAATATTCTTCTTGGCGAAGGGATTAATTTTGAAACCAGCAACTATATGTCCCCGGCCGGAATTCAATTGACAATAGACCTTGATATCCAACAAATTGCAGAAAAAGCTCTCGTTCACAATAAGATTGACAAGGGTGCCATTGTAATTCTGAATTCACATACAAATGAAATCCTTGCTATGGCTTCTCTTCCCACATTCAACCCAAAGGATATTTCACAATCGTTAGAAAATTCGGATTCACCTTTCTTGAATCGACCAATGACCCCCTATTGTGTAGGTTCTGTATTTAAGCCCATTGTAGCTTGTAGTGCCATTGAAAATAATATAAATTTCAATTACAATTGCAACGGAAGTATTAAGGTTGGTAAAACCGTCTTCAACTGTAGTAATAATACAGCCCACGGAAATGTGGATATTGATTCTGCAATGCAACACTCCTGCAACTGCTATTTTATTGCCTTAGGTCAGAAAATAGGCGCAGAAAAGCTACTGTCATTATGCAAAGATTTCGGGCTGGGCAAGTCCTTGGAATTGGCTGACAATTTTTATGTCAAGTCAGGTATTCTCCCAGATGAAGGTTCAATCAATTCTCAACAAGCTCTCGCAAATCTGTCCTTTGGTCAGGGTGAATTACTCGCAACTCCAATCCATCTTGCAGCTGTATATTCCTGTTTTGCCAATGGTGGATATTACCGACCACCCACACTTATGAAAGCCGTTATTGACCAAAACAAAAATCCAATTAAAAAAGTTGAATTGCCTCAAGAAAAGAAAATACTCAGTGAGAAAACTATAAAAAAGATTGATAATGTGCTTAAAAATGTGGTGTATAATGGAAACGGTCATAATGCATTTTCTGAGATGACTGAAAATCACGGAAAAACCGCAACTGCACAAAGCGGTTGGTTTGAAAATGGAAAAGAAATAACTCACACATGGTTTTGTGGTTATTTTGAAGTAAATAACACATCATACACTGTTGCTATTTTCAAAGACGACGGACATTCCGGTGCTACTGACTGTGCGCCTGTATTCAAGAAGGTTTCAGAAGAAATCTTCTTGAATAAAACCAATGCTCACTGAACAAAAAAATATTAAATTACTCTTGACAACAATAAGAAAAACATATATAATATTCGAGCAACCGTGTTAAGGGCCAATAGCTCAGTTGGTTAGAGCATCCGGCTCATAACCGGACGGTCCGGGGTTCGAGTCCCTGTTGGCCCACCATTTTCGGTTGCTTACAATATAGGGGTATAGCTCAGTTGGTAGAGCAGCGGTCTCCAAAACCGCGTGCCGTGGGTTCGAATCCTACTGCCCCTGCCAAAAAACAACTTACTGCTTTTGTAGTGAGTTGTTTTTTTATTTGAAAATAGTCGGAAATTCGAACCCGTGAGGGTTTTGGCGTTAAGAAAATGATACAGTGTATCATTTTTAGCCAAAAGCGGTCGGCGGGTACCGAAATTCGTTAGAATTTGGGTCGCCGAGCGGTCAGTATGCGAGGCAAATGCCGAGCATACGGTCGAATCCTACTGCCCCTGCCAAAAAACAACTTACTGCTTTTGTAGTGAGTTGTTTTTTTCGTATACAATAAAAAAGGTGAGGTTTCTGAAGTGAACCCCAAAAAGTTCACAGAAATAAAAAAGGCCCAAACCTCCTATGGTATAATAAAACCATAGGAGGGTTTTAATATGGCAAAAATAGGACAAAAATTTAGGAAGTACACGAAAGAAGAAAAAGAGGAAATATTA
>JAZSHP010000104.1:0-51156 GCA_045533355.1 Candidatus Fimenecus sp. | reverse complement strand
CTTTTTGAAACTGATTGCTTGTCTGAAGAAAATTATAAAAAGTTACATAATGATTGCGGAGCTATCAGAAGGATGCTTATTTCTTCATTGAAAACAATCAAAGCAAAAAAATAAATTTTAATAGCGCACTTACTCACCACCGGAGGTGTAAGTGCAAAAATGAGAGGTAACACGGTTTTATCCGTATTACCTCCTTTTCTGTCCCTAGCAATCTTGCTCATTAACCTCGCTTTTATTTTTTGTCTGTTTTGTATGTGTTTATTTCCACCAATTTTCCGTATCGCATTCTATTGGCAAGGTGTCAGTCCAACCTACGGAATATGCCGTGTATGCTCCGATGCTTTTATCATTTATATCATTGGCAGTGGCAAACATTATATCATCAGGATAAAGCTCTGTTGCAAGCTTACTTCTTTCAGGATATTCACCCGAGGAAATATAATAGTCCTCTGCACCGAAAAGGTGAAGAATTTCGTGTCCGATTGTTGAATAACAGGTTGTGTCAGAATATCCGATTGATTGTGAAAAGAAAATACAGAATTCTGTGGGCTTTTCAAAGGGACCGTAGGGAGGAGTGTGCTTATAAGAACGACCTTCCTTATTGACGGCGATAAGATAAGCCACCTGTTTCACATTAAGCTCTTTTTTCAGAGAATGGGTCATTTCCCAATGGGAATCATATCCCATTGATTTCGCTACCTGAGTAAGAATATTGTACTGACCGCCATTTTCCCTTGTTTCTGCATCAAGTATACCATTGTATACAACATTTTCTTCGCATGTCTTATAATCTGTTATTATTTCCACATTGTATTCAGATGACTGTTGAGATAAATATGTCATTGAAGGTAAGAATTTTTTATTTATAAAAATATCTCTTTCTTCTGTTGTCCATTGGCTTTCCAGGTCGTCGATAAAGATAATATAATAACACAAATCCTCCTGCATATTATAGCAAGAGCCGACATTATATGCTCGTCGGGTTTCGTCGGATTGGTTCTTGCCCTTATATGAAGAAAGAACAGTGCCGATAAGACCGATAATTATACCCACAACGAGAATTACTATAAGAAGTCTCTTTAAATGTTTCATTTCGCAAATTCCTTTTATAAGATAAAAATATTATAAATTAAAAAAAGTGATTTTTCAAGAAATTAAAAAATTTTCCAAATTTGTTGAAACAAAAAGTTGTTTTTGATACTCTTATATTATGAAAGGGTCCTTCAACGACAAAAAAGACAGGGAGGTATGAAAATGAGCAAGGAAATAAACAATATTGTTTTATCTGCCATGGCAGGAGATAAAAATGCATACGGAGAGCTGTATGAAAAATATGCTCTCGATATGTACCGATTTGCACTTGGTATGTGCAAAAATACTTACGATGCTGAGGATGCTGTACAGGAAACGGCAATTTCGGTTTTTAAAAGTATGAGTTCTCTTAAAAATCCTGAAAAATTCAAATCATATCTTTTCACCGCCCTTTCAAACACATGTAAAAAAATTCTTTCTACAAATAATTACATAGTAGAGTTTGAAGATACAGGCTATACGGACAGTGAAATCGAATTTTCAATTTCTGTTCGTGAGGCTCTCCAAAATCTTGACACGGTATCAAAGGAAGTAGTCCTTTTATCGGTAGTAGGAGGCTTCAAATCCCACGAAATAGGAAAAATTCTTGATTTACCGTCCGGAACGGTAAGGACAAAGCTCAAAAGAGCATTAGAAAAACTCAGAAAGGAGTTAGAATAATGAGCAGAAAGACAAATGAATTTATCAATGATAAAATGCAGGTTAAATTACCTGAAAGCTTGAGCAAAGAAAATATTATGAACAAGCTTGACTCTTCACAGGCAGAAATTATTGAAATGCCAAAGAAAAAGAGTGCTTTAAAGGTTATCGTGCCAATGGTTGCCTCCTTGCTTCTGGTTGTGGGTGTTGTAGGTGTGTATATGAGCCTTCAGCAGAAGAGTGCACCTGTAGAAAAAGAACAGGCGGATGTTATTCAATGTAAATCCTATGATAAAATTTATGAAAATTTTGATAAGCTCCATAAAGAAAGCAAAAAACATAACTTTTTTAATGGCTTCTTTGATGGTGCTGAAGAAGAGCTGATAATGGAAAATGGTGCGTCAGGGGATACGGCAACGGGAAGTGGAACTTCCGGTACTGATGAAGCTGCACCTGAAGCTGCACCTGAAGCTGCACCGGAAAATATGAATGGCTCTACAACGGGCACAACAGGTGACAAAAATTTCGGTACAACAAACACTCAGGAAAAAGATGTTGACGAGGGTGACATAATAAAAACTGACGGAAATTATCTTTATATTGCTAACGGAAGCAGAAAATCAGTATCTATTGTAGATGTCACAAAGGACAAAATGACCGAGGCAGCCCAGATTGATTTATCAGACAGTGAGTCAGTAACGGAAATCTATCTTAATGGTGATAAACTTGTTATAGTTGGTGGTCTTCGTAAGGAAAGTAACGATAAAACAAGTTGGGAAATAGTGGACTATGCTTACGGTACTTATGGTCCATATGTGGAATTTTCAAATGATACCTTCGTCAAAGTTTATGATATTGCTGACAGAAAAGCACCAAAGCTTGTTAACGAGTATTCACAACAAGGAACATACAACAACTCACGAATGATTGGCACAAAGCTCTATGCTATCAGCACTTATTATGTTGATGTGTATAATGATGATTATCGTGACAGATGCATTCCTGAGGTTGCAACAGGTGGTGATTACGCAAAAATTCCTGCCGATTGTATTGCGGTAATTAACGAAAGTGAATCAACTTCTTATGCAGTAATAACAACACTTGATATAAGTGAAAATAAAGACCCGGAAAGCAAGGCAATTCTTGGCTCTTGTGAAAATCTTTATGCATCTTCAAAAGGTTTTTTTATAAGTGAAATGCGAGTTACACAAAATGCTGAAGAAACCACCAAGCTTTATCGTTTTGAATATACCGACACAGGTGTTGAATTCAAATGTTGCGGTGAAGTGGAAGGCTATCTTAACAATCAATTTTCAATGAGCTATGACGGAGAATATTTCCGTGTTGCAACAACTGTTAACAAGACAAAGGTTGAGGGAAATGTTATTTCAATGTCTGCTAATGACAGAGTGAATAATCTTTACATTCTCAACAATAATATGAATGTTGTGGGTAAGGTTGAGGATATGGCAAAGGGTGAGCTTATCAAATCAGTTCGTTTTGTCGGCAATATGGCTTATGTTGTAACATTCAGACAGACAGACCCATTATTCGTAATCGATTTGACAAACCCTGAAAAGCCAACTGTAAAAGGTGAGCTTAAAATACCTGGTTTCTCTGAATATCTTCATCCGATTGCAGACGGACTTCTTGTAGGTGTTGGTCAGGATGGCACAGATTCTGGCGTAAATGGTGACTGCAAGGTTTCTCTCTTTGATGTTTCAGACCCTTATGAGCCAAAAGAAAGCTCCGTTCTCAGGGTAACAGACGGAAAGGGATACTGTCATTCTCCTGTTGCATATAACCATAAAGTATATGTAACACTTTCTGAAAAAGAATTTGCAGTTCCTTTTTCAATTAATAGTTATGTTCTTAACAAAGCTGAAATGGGAGACTACTATATCCGATATGAATTGACCGATGATGGTCTTCGTGAGGTTGCACGATACAAAATAGAAAATGTTGATTATATTTGCGGTGCAACTTATGTAGAAAATGTATTCTATGTAGTGACCGACCATTATGAAGAGGGAACAATGGTTGTTGCCTTTGACCTTACAACTAATGAAAAGATAGATTCTCTTAAAACATCAAAATGAGGATATAAGTGATATGGCAAATAAAATTAAAGAAATAATTATTGCTTTGATAACAGCAATAGTAACTTGGTTGGCTTTGAGTTACATTTTCTTTCCTATAAAGCTTTCAGCATCGGTTGATGAGTACTTTATTGCAACAATGGGGCACATGATACCCTTAAAAATATTCATAACCATAGTCTTAGCTATCGCTTCCGTAGTAATATATGAGCGATTTGTAAATAAAAATGAAAACGATTGACAATTGTTGACAAAAAAATGTGTAAATGATATACTAAAATATAATACAACCCAAGGGGAGTAGCTAATTTACGGTAGTCAACAATCGTCAAGCTTTGACTGGTTATCGTACCTGATTTTTCAGGAAGCAAGACCTTCGGCAGTAAATCATTGCTGAAGGTCTTTTTGATGTTATATAAATTAATTGCGAAAGCAAAAGAAATAAAAAAAGAGGTGTTTTTATGAAGCATTATCTTCATGAAGTCGCTGATGTTTTTGCAGAGGTAAAGAGTAGCGAAACCGGTCTTACATCTGCTGAGGCTCAAAAACGACTCGAAGCAAACGGAAAAAACAAGTTGGCAGAAGCTAAAAAGGCTTCAATGTTTTCTCGTTTCATCGACCAGCTTAAGGACCCGATGATTATCATTCTTCTTGTAGCAGCTGTTATTTCTGCTATAACAGAATTTGTTGAGCATGACCCTGCTGCAGGTATGTATGTTCCGACAGACTCAATTATCATCCTTGTTGTTGTTCTTATCAACGCTGTTCTTGGTGTTGTTCAGGAAAGCAAGGCTGAAAAAGCAGTTGAAGCATTACAGAAAATGTCTGCTGCAACAACAAAGGTTCTTCGTGACGGTCAGGTTGTGACTGTTAAGAGTGAAGATTTGGTTGTTGGTGATGTTATTGTTCTTGATGCAGGTGATGCTATCCCTGCTGACTGCCGTATTTTCGAATGTGCAAGTATGAAAATCGAGGAAGCGGCACTTACCGGTGAATCTGTTCCTGTTACAAAGCTTGTAAACGCTCTTATGGGTAAAAAAGGTGATGACGAAGTTGCTCTCGGTGACCGTAAGAATATGGCATATATGGGCTCAACACTTGTTTACGGTCGTGGTAAGGCAGTTGTTGTAGCAACAGGTATGGATACAGAAATGGGTAAGATTGCAAATGCTATTACCCTTGCTGAAGAAGGTAAAACTCCTCTTGAAATTAAGCTTGAACAGCTTTCAAAGGTTCTCACAAAGCTTGTTATCGGTGTTTGTGTAGTTATCTTTGCATATAATATTATTTCAAAAATTCTTATCGGTGGCAGCACAGAGTACTTTGAAGTAGCTCTTCACTCATTTATTGCTGCTATCGCTTTGGCTGTTGCTGCAATTCCTGAAGGTCTTGTTGCAGTTATGACAATCGTTCTTTCAATCGGCGTTACAAATATGTCAAAGAAGAACGCTATTATCCGTAAGATGACAGCCGTTGAAACACTCGGTTGTACTCAGATTATCTGTTCTGATAAAACAGGTACTCTTACACAGAATGTAATGACAGTTGTTGACCACTTTGCACCTAATGAACAGCAGTTGGCAACAGCAATGGCTCTTTGTACTAATGCTGAAGTGGCTGAAGACGGCAAGAGCACAGGTGAACCTGACGAAGTTGCTCTTATTAACTATGCAGCAACACTTGACCTTCCAAAAGCAAAGCTTGTTGAAGCATATCCGAGAATCGGTGAAGTACCGTTTGACTCAGGCAGAAAGATGATGTCAACTGTTCACAACAGTGCAAGAGGCGTTATCCAGTTTACAAAGGGTGCTCCTGATGAAATTCTTAAAAAGTGTACTCGTCTTGATGTGAATGGTGAAATCCACGAAATGTCAGATGCGCTTCGTGCAAAGATTATGGAAGAAAATACAAGAATGGGCTCACAAGCTCTTCGTGTATTTGCAGTTGCATATAAGAACTATGATGTTGCTCCTGAAACATATGATTCAGAATCACTTGAATTCGATATGACATTTATCGGTCTTACAGGTATGATTGACCCTGTTCGTCCTGAGGTTAAGGATGCTATCGTTGAATGTCGTGGCGCAGGTATCAAGCCTATTATGATTACAGGTGACCATATTAACACAGCAAAAGCTATTGCTCGTGAGCTTGGTATTCTTACAGACGACAGTCAGGCTATGATGGGTGCGGATATCGATAAGTATTCAGACGAAGAATTTGAAAAAATCGTTGAAAACATTTGCGTTTATGCTCGTGTTCAGCCTGAACATAAGACAAGAATCGTTAATGCATGGAGAAATAAGGGCTACGTTACTGCTATGACAGGTGACGGTGTTAATGACGCTCCGTCAATCAAGAGTGCTGATATCGGTGTTGGTATGGGTATCACAGGTACTGACGTTACAAAGAACGTTGCTGATATGGTTCTTGCTGACGATAACTTTGCAACAATCGTTTCTGCAGTTGGTGAAGGTAGAAGAATTTACGACAATATCCGTAAGGCTATTCAGTTCCTTCTCGGTTCAAACCTTTCAGAGGTTGTTTCAATCTTCTTTGCAACAATTATGAACTTCACAATTCTTCGTGCTCCACACCTTCTTTTCATCAACCTTGTAACAGACTGCTTCCCTGCATTGGCTCTCGGTCTTGAAAAACCTGAAGCAGATATTATGAGAAGAAAACCAAGAAGCAAGAATGATGGTGTTTTTGCTGGCGGACTTGGATTTGACTGTGCATATCAGGGCATTATTGTTTCTGTTCTTACAGTTATCGCATTCTATATCGGTGAATATATTGAAGTGTTAAATCATGGCGGAACATTCCACTTTATGAACATTGAAGATAGTGCAGACGGCATGACAATGGCATTCTTCACAATGGCTATGTGTGAAATCTTCCATTCATTCAATATGCGTTCACAGCGTGGTTCAGCAGTTGCAATGCTCTTCAAGGGACATCACAACATCGCACTCTATGGTGCTATGATTGGTTCATTCCTTCTCACAACAGCAGTTGTTGAAGTTCCATTCCTTGCAAATATGTTCGAATTCACAGAACTTTCAGCACTTGAATATGGCATTTCTCTTGGTCTTGCATTCCTGATTATCCCAATTGTTGAAATTATCAAGGCTATTCAGCGCGCAGTTGATAAGAAAAAAGATTAAATCAAATAAATAATTAACGCCGGGGAAAATCTCCGGCGTTAATTTTTTGCAGAAAAAGATGTTGAGCCTAAATTTGCCCCGTGTTAAATTATAATTTGTCGTTAAGGCTTCCCCTTGAGGGGAAGCTGTCTGCGAAGCAGACTGATGAGGTGTAGGTTGCGAATGCAACCGTTAATATCATAATGAAACAGCTTTTCCACCTCATCCGTCACCTGCGGTGACACCTTCCCCTCAAGGGGAAGGCAAGAACCCCACAAACTCCGATTGTCATCTATCGCATTGATTGAAAGTATCGTAATTTTTTCGAGCAATAAATAATACTATAATTAAGAATATAAATAATATTATAAATAATGAAAATATTTCAAAAAAATGCTCCCACCCCAAAAGAGGTGAGAGCGTTTCCGTTTTATTACGGAATTTAAAAAGGAGAATGAAAATGAAAGGGCGTGGTCGCATCGTTTAGGAATGGTGTTGCAACCACTGTATAAAATATAGCATAGATTTATTTATGAAAAATGGATAGAAAGTTAATATTTTATGAATTTTGCATTTTGTAACAATTTTGTAACAATTATTAAATAATTGTAACGATAGTTGAAAAATTACAGAAAATCCATATAATTATAGTGATAAAATGTAGAGGTATGTTCTTATGGAGAAGATTTTTAAATCAGAGCAATCTTTAAAGAGAATAGAGAAAATCAGAACCCTCCTTATGAGTGAAAGATGGATGGCTGTTTTGTTCTGCATTGCAGGTGTGTTTACAACGCTCAGTGCATATTTCCCTGACAAGCAGATTGAGGTTATCGGTACAATTGTGTTTGCATATATTGTTGGTATTACCATTTGTCTTAGTGATGACATTATGGCGGGTTTGGCTCCCTTTTCTCTTGCCAGCCTTGTGGCTATAAAGTGTTATGATTCCTTTGATGTTTTTATGGGATATATATGGTATCTGGTACCGATTGTTTTCCTTCTGTTGTTCCACCTTATTGCATACAGAAAAAAACTTACAACAAAGGGCAGTCAGTTTAAACCAATATTATTTGTTTCAGCATCTATTTTGCTTGGTGGTATAGGATTTATCAGTGCGAAGGAATATTTTGCACCGACATCACTTTATCATATGCTGGGATTAGGCTTTGCAATGCTCTTTATATATGCCTATTTCTATGCTCATCTTGATGCTAAAAGGAATTATTCTCTTATTGAGCATTTAACAAAGGTAATGGTGCTTACAGGTTGCTTTGCTTCCTTTATGGTAATTTCATATTACATTATTAATGTTAACGATGTTATTGACCGTCAGGGACTTTTATTTCTGCAATGGCGAAATAACTGTTCAACAATATTGATGATTACAATACCGTTTGCATTCTTCTGGGCAAATAAAAAATCATACGCTACTATGTTGGGCTTCGTTTTTTATTTTGCTCTTTTACTTACAGGCTCTCGCGGAGGAATGGTTTTTGGCTCCGTAGAAATTGTTATGTGCATAGTTGTTTATATGCTTTATGACAGACGAAGAAGATTGGCTTATGCAATTATCTGTGCATGTATTGTATTCGGATTCCTTGCCTTTATGCCACAGATTACTCAGTTCCTCGGATACACCATAGACAGATTGTTTACGGCTGTTAATGAATTCCTTATGGGTGAGTCAACAGAGGTTCGTGTGAAACATTATGCTCAGGGAATCAGAGATTTCCTGGAACATCCGGTGTTTGGTACAGGCTTAGGCTATATGGGAAATCGAGATATTCACGCTTCAAAGAAATTTGCTCTTTGTTGGTATCACTGTGCACCTATTCAGGTTGCTGCAAGCTTTGGTGTAGTGGGAATTGTTGCATACACATATCAGTTTATCAAGAGAAATATGCTTATATGGAAAAAGGCAACTCTTTTCAATATGACAATTTTCTTGTCCTATGTAAGCCTTGAAATGATGTCACTTGTAAATCCGGGTGTTTTCTGTCCGGTACCATATCTTTTATTTGTAACATTGTTTATGGTGGTTGTTGAGAAAAGCGACAGAGAATTACAGGAAAAGATGTCTTTAAAAAAGAAGAAAATAAATGAAGAAAAGGCTTGACAATCAAGCCTTTTTTTGATAAAATTCATATTTGCTATGGGAAAATTCTAATCCCATATCCTTCCTCCCAAGGAGAGTTTGGGGGGCAAAGTCCATAAGGAGGTGTAAAAGAATGTCAAAGTATGAGACTATTATGGTTTACTCACTTAAGAAGGGTGAGGAAGCTGCAAAAGAGCTTATGGAAAAATTCAAGGCTCTTATGGAATCAAACGGCACTCTTGAAAGCGTTGATGAATGGGGCAAGAGAAGACTTGCTTACCTTATCGATGACGAGGCTGAAGGTTACTATGTTCTCTTCAACTATGAAGCAGAAGCAGGTTTCCCAGCAGAGCTTGACCGTATTGCAAAAATCACTGACGGTGTTCTCAGAACATTAATCGTTAAGAAGTAATCGGAGGTAAGAATTATGTTAAACAGCGTAATCATCATGGGCAGACTTACTGCAGACCCCGAACTTCGTACAACTACAAACGGTTTATCCGTTACTTCATTCACAGTTGCTGTTGACCGTAACTACAAAAGTGGTGACGAAAGACAGACAGACTTTATCAGCGTTGTGGCATGGCGTGGCACAGCAGATTTTGTAACAAGATTTTTCAAAAAGGGACAAATGATTGCTGTTCAGGGTTCACTTCAGGTTCGTAACTATGAAGATAAGAACGGAAATAAGCGTACAGCTTACGATGTTGTTGCTGACAATGTGTCATTCTGCGGCAGCAAGAGTGAAGGTAATAGCTTCGGAGCACCAAGACAGGAATCAGCACCGGCTGTTTCTTACCAGAGTGCAGATGCAGGCAGTTTCTCAGTTTTACCCGATGACAATTCAGGATTCCCATTCGGCGCAGATGATGACGAGGGACTTCCATTCTAAGTAAATCTTAATAGGAGGAAACTATAATGGCATACGATAAGAATGCAAGACCTAACAGAAAAGGTCGTAAAAAAGTTTGTGCATTTTGTGTAGAAAAAATCGAAAAGATTGACTATAAAGATACAGCAAAGCTTCGTCGTTACACATCAGACAGAGCGAAGATTCTTCCTCGTCGTGTAACAGGTACTTGTGCATATCACCAGAGAGAGCTCACAACAGCTATCAAGAGAGCTCGTCAGATTGCTCTCATGCCTTACACAAACGACTAATTAAAAGGGGAGTGTAAAATAGAGATTAAACAGGTTTTAATCCTATACTTTCCGTTAATACTTCACGAAAAAAGCTCACAAGGCGTCAGCCTTGCGAGCTTTTTGTCTAAACGAAAATTATATGGATTAAAACTGTATTGCACCTTAAACCTTATCAGTTTGGATACAGAACAAGGCATAAATGCGTAGGAACCCTAACGGGTTTCAAGCATTTTAACGAGGTTCTGTGCCAAAATCATTGGTTTAAGGCTGTTGAATCTCTGTTTTACACTCCCCAAGCCACTCGATAGGTGGCTTTTTTGTTTGTGTAATTAAGTTTTTTTCAGCTACCGATAAGACCCTCAAACAGAGTGACATCATAACCCTGCTCTATGTATCTGTTGTACATATCGTAGTTATTTATTATATTCACAATTGTGCCTATAGCAAAAGCAACGGGTTTGAGGATGATGGAAGGATTTTTGTAATTGTGACCACCTTGTGCAGATGTTTTTCTGATTGTAAGACGATTGAACTCTTTGTTGTCTGTACTGCTGTATGATTTGAAGATGAGGCTATCCTCTGTAAAGTCAATAAGGTTATAAATAGTCTCGTTTTCCTCAAGACGAGTGTAGCCGATATGCTCACCAACAGGTGGAGTGTTGCCATCATCATCCACAACAGAGGATGGTCGTGTTGCTGAACCTGATGCAATATAAACAGTACCCTGAGGATTAGAAAGCTCAGCATTCTGACCTGTTTTTTCAACAGTTTCCCTATCATAAATCACATTTGAAACGCTGTAGAAATGGCTGTGTCCGTAAAGGCATAAATCAACACCGAATTCATCAAAGAAAGGTGTCCACAAAAGCTGTAACATCTGATTTTCGGAGTCGCGGGAAGGCTTTCTGCCACCGAAAAGGTCGTGGTGCATAACTGCAATTATCCATGTAGCATCCTCGTTCTGCTCGGTTGCCTCTTTCATAAAGTCATAATGCTCTTTCATTGACACATTACAAGAGTCAAGCATAAGGAAAAGTGCATCGCCCTGTCGGTACCAATAATCGGTACCGATATATGATTTAAAGGTCTGGTCTGCCTCATTAGGATTAGAAGTATAGTATTTATATCCCACACTTTTTCTGTCGTGGTTTCCGACGGAAGCAGAGAATGGAATGGACTTCATAAGTGAAGGTGCACTGAGACCGTTATACTCAGTTCTCAAGCCCTCAGTTGCCTGGTCACCACCGGAAACAATTGCATCAATGCTCTTGCCCTCAGCATCAGCAGTTTTTACTGCGTTTTCAAGAACTTCATTCCAAAGGTATGAGGAATCACGAAGACTGTTTTCATTCTCCTCATCAATTTCAGTGATGTGGATGTCGGTAACATAGAGTACGGTGTTGTTGTCCTTTTCCTCAATGGTGAAAGAATAGGTTTGGGACTTAAAGTCACCGCTGATACATTTGTAGGAATAATTTCCTGCATCAAGGTCGTTAAGTGTTACATAAAAACGATTGTCACCATGGGGAGTTTCTTTTGAAATTGCAGTGATTTTATCAGTACCTTTAATGCTTTTAAGTTCAAGATAGCCCTCGTCAGCATCTGAATACCACGCAATTGTTCTGTCATTTGCATCATTGCCCACAAACATTGTCACTGCTGCTTCGATTTCCTCAGATTCAGCTTCCCAAGCCTTATCCCAGCTGTTTTTGTCAATGGTCTGAGCAGCAAAAACAAGAGGTGAGGTCTGAAGAAGCATCACAATAACCAAAACAAGACTTAAAAATCCTTTTGCCTTTTTCATAATAGCATTCTCCCTTGTGTAAAAAATCTTATGAAATTATTATACTATCGAAAAACTAAAAATACAAGGTAACATTAAGAAGAAAATGCCAACACAGAAGCTCTGCATTGGCATTTTGTTTAGTTTTATTAAGAATTAATCGAAGAAGCCTTTTGCACCGAATATCAGATAAACAACATCGTTAAGTCCTTTGAGACCGACATTAAGAATTTTATCTAGGAAGCTTGGTTCTGCTTCAGGTTCATAAACACCGATTTCAACAAGCATATCGTTAACTTTTTCAATGATTTCATTATCTTTTTCAAAATCATTAACTGTTCTCTTTGTCATCTCATCTGCTTCTGCAAGAATTGCTTCCTGTTCAGGAGTGAGAACATATCCTGTTTCTTCACAGTACTTCTGAAGGTCTTCCTTGCACCAATTAAGAGGCTTTAAGTTTCTTGCACCGTTGAATTGTGGGTAATAATATTCACCATTCGGGTCGTCACAGCTGTCAACTGTTGTTACGTGACCTGTTGCAAGATTAAGAGCGAGTGAAAGAGCAGTGTTGTTATGCTCAAGCTCGTGCTTCTGCTCATAGAAGAACCATGTAGTGTCTTTGTAGTAGCAGGTTGAAATATCAATTGAACCGTCAGGTGAGAGCTCTCTGCCTTCAGTATCCTCAAAGGTTGTTCCGAAAGGCACATAGGATGTTCCCGGAGCAGTTGAGTCAATATTGATGATTTCGTCAGAGTTTGTAGTAGGAGCACTCTTCATAAATCCGAAGAGACTGTAGTCAGGTGTACAAGCACCAAATGTGAGACCGTAACCGGCAATGAATGAGAATGATACACCCTCTGATTCAAGATTTGCAATATTTTCGTGAAGTCGAGCTTTTGATTCATAGAAAGCGTCAACCTCTTTTCTGACAACATCGGATGAAATAAAGCCGGTTGCCATAACTTCGTCAACTCTTGCAAGAGGAACCATATTGCTCAAAGATGGGGTTGCGCCGAAAAGCTCGGTAGCAAGAGCTCTCAAAGCCATATCAATAAATTCACGAAGAATGTGCTTAGGTGCAATACGTATAGCAACGTTTACAAAATATCCCCAAGGTTCACCAACAAGGTCGCTGATAAGACCATTATAGAAAAGGTCAGCAGAAACCGGTTCACAATAGCTCTGTGTGAGCATATCAGGGATAACATCAGTACCATCCCATGCACCAACAATGCCCACAACTCTCTTAATGTGGCTTTCAGCTCTTGTCGGATAAGCGTCAATATATGCTGTTGTGATAGATGCACCCATACTCATAGGAACAAGAACAACTTCTTTTGCACCAACCTTGTTTTCAGCGAGAATTGTTTCAAGGAAATCATGAAGTCCCTGTACATTCTTTGATGTGTATGAGAAAGCATTGTAATTGAAAACATAGAGATAATCTTCATAGTTTTCACCGAATTTTTCCTTTGCAATATCTTCACAAGGAATTGATGAATAAAAACGCTCTCTTGCTTCACTGCGCATTTCACCATCTTCACCCTCTGCCCAAGGATATTCTGAAACAGGCATTGCATATCTTGGTGTTACAACTCGTGGATGAGGATTACCGTTTTCATCAACAAGATTGAATTTGAAAAGATTGCGGACAATTGTCTTAACATCATCTTCTTCAATTGTGTAATTTCTTGTAATAGAAGAAGCAATAAGGTCACTTGCAACGCTCATAATTGCAGTAATAGTTGATGCGTCAGAGAACGCTTCATCCATTGAATTGAAGAGATTCCATCTTGACTGGTATTTTCCCTCTGCAATAAGAGAGGCATAGTTTTCATAGTCCTGAAGTGTGCCGTTTTCGAATGCACCCTCAGCAGTATAGCTTTCATCAAAAAGATAGGAATAACTTTGTCCGATACCTGTTACGAAAACAATAAGGCTGTCTTCGTTGTCAGCAAAAGCGCTTTCAATATCAGAAACAGTAGTTACCTCCGGAGCATCTTCTCTTGCGTTAACAGGCATAAGCGCAATAGTTGCTACCATTATAACAGCGAGAAGGATAGCGATAAATTTTTTCATTTTCTGAACCCCTTTCGTATTTTTAAATACATTTAAATATATAGTATCACTTATTAATTTTCTTTTCAATCTTAATTTGAAAATTCTACCTTTTTTCCAAATTTTGACCATACAATTTTATGTTTTAAACAATAAAAGGTGTTTTGTGTTTTTTGCTTTTAATTTTACTGCTTTTGTGGTATAATTCTTTTCACATAAAAAATACAGGGGAAAAGCTATGGCGTATTTATTTACACATTTCACAAGTGACAAAACAGGGGACAAGGAGCATATTTGGTTTTCAGTAAGTGATGACGGACTTCATTGGACGGATATCGGTCCTGATGAGCCCATTATTACTTCAGAACTGGGTACAAAGGGTATTCGTGACCCATTTATTGTCTATGACGAAAAATTAAAGAAATATTTTATAATTGCAACGGATTTGTTGGCTATTAGTGGTGATTGGGAGGCTTTTTCATCAAGAGGAAGCCGTTGTATCCGTGTCTGGGAGTCGGAGGATTTGATTCATTGGAGTGAGGAACGCCTTTGTGAGGTGGGAGTTCCCGAAGCAGGTTGCGTGTGGGCTCCGGAAGCAATTTTTTGTAAGGAAAAGGATATGTGGTTTGTCTTTTTCGCAAGTAATGTTAAGGAAGATGGCGAAAAAGAGCGTAAGCAGAGAATTTACGGTACCTTCACAAAAGATTTCAAGGAATTTACACCTACCTTTAAATATATCGACAGAGAAATTGCACTTATTGACACAAATATTGTGTGGGATAAGGGAATGTATTATCGATTTACCAAGGATGAGACTAACAAGGTGATTATCCTTGAGAAATGTGACACTCTTATCGGTAAGGAATATGAAAAGATTCATTCCGAAACCTTTGAAAATTTCTTCGGACTTGAAGGTCCCGAGTGTTATTATCTTGATGATATGAAAAAATGGTGCCTGATTGCTGACCGATATCATGGGGATTTAGGTTACACACCTTTTGTTACTGACAATCTTGACAGTGGAGAATATATACAGCTGTCTCCTGACCAGTATGACCTTGGTAAACGCAAAAAGCGTCACGGCGGAGTTATCAGAATTTCCCATGAAATGGCAGAAAAATTGAAAAAGCATTACGAATAAAAAAGAACCACAATCCGTGATTTGGATTGTGGTAATTTTTATACTTTATTTGTGACCATTACAGTTTGCACAATTTCCTGTACAACCACCGAATTCAGCCTTGCCTTCGGGAGTATCACGATAATACTGTGTGTGAGTATCTCTGTGCTTGGTTGTAGTCCAGATTTCCTCAGCAACCGGAGCCCATTCCTTTGCATATTCGTCACATTTGCTGCAAAGCTCATCGGCAGTTTCCTGACGCTGTAAATCAGATGACTTTGCGCCTGTCTGCTTGATGATTTCGCGAAGCTTATGGGGATTTTCAAGCATCGGACAAGGACGAAGATGATTATCATTAAATGGCTGATTTTTATAATATGTCATAAAGAGAGGTCTTTGTAATGCCTCTAAAAGTGTATGTGTACGGATGTTTGAATCGGAGAAGTGAATGAAAACACAAGGCTCAATATCACCTGCAGAGTTAATGTGGAAATAATTTCGTCCGCCTGCAATACAACCACCAACATATTCACCATCATTCTGGAAGTCCATAATGAAAATAGGCTTGCCTGTTTTTCCGTCACGCATTTTCTTATTCCAGAAATAAAGCTCTTTTCTCTGTTCAGGAGTAGGAATAAGCTCTTTGTCAGCAGAATGACCGACAGGCATATAATTGAAGTTGAGCATATATTTTGCGCCCTTACCGATAACGAAATCGATAAATTCATCACTTGTGACAGTGTCGAGATTCTTTCGTGTGTAACAAACCGAAACACCAAAGAGACACTTGTTCTTTTTAAGTAAATCCATGGCTTTAAGCGTTGTCTGATATGCACCCTCACCACGACGCCAGTCGTTTGATTCCTCGTTACCTTCAAGGCTTAATGCAAGAGAAATGTTTCCGAGACGATTCATCTCATCACAAAGAGCCTGGTCAACAAGTGTTGCATTAGTGAAAATGAGGAAGATACAATCCTTGTTAGCTTCACAGATTTGAAGAACTTCTTTTTTCTTAATAAGAGGCTCACCACCTGTAAGCCAATAGAAATGACAACCTAATTCCTTACCCTGAGTGACAATGCTCTGCATTTCTTCAAGAGAAAGGTTCTGCTTGTGACCATACTCAGCGGCCCAGCAGCCCTTACAATTAAGATTACAAGCACTTGTAGGGTCGAAAAGAATGTTGAAAGGGATATTACACTTGTACTTTTCGCGATTTTCACGAACAGCCTTTGTGCCGTAAAGTCCGGCATCAATACCGAAAGAAAGGAGCATCTGCTTTACAACATTTCTGTCTACATCGTTAATAATGCTCAAGGCAAACTGAGTCCATACATTATCCTTGTCACGAGCAACTTCTTGAAATTTCTTGAAGTTTTCAGGTGGGAAAATCTTGTTGAATAATGGTTCGATTTTCTCTGACAGTTTTACAATATTAGCTTGTGGGTCTTTGTCAACATATTTAAGCAAACGGTCAAGCGCAACACTTAAACCGGCCTTTTGCATTTTGTAAACTAACTTCATAATGCTTCCTTTCGTGATTTTATATCAAAATAAGATATTCATTTTATTTTATTGCAAAATCAAAATAAAGTCAATGATTTAATGAGTTTTAATATGAAAAAATATTTTCCATAGGTTTATTTTGTTCAATTTCAGGGAAAAATAAACAGAAAACCGATAATTTTAGCATTCAAAAATACAGAAAACAGTAGAAAAAATCAGTAAAATATGGTATATTAAAATTTATCTATTAAACGAAGGTGAATTGTAGATGAATAAATCTTATGTTGAAATTGCAAAAGGAGTAAAACTTCTTTGTCTCAATAGCAATAAATTTAAAACAAACTGCATCAAGGTGGATTTTTATTTGCCGATAGGTGAGCATCTTGCGGCACAGAATGTGTTGACCTCTTTAATGGGACACACTTCTTATAATTATAATACATTCAAGGCTTTCAATGGTAAGGTTGAAAGTCTTTACGGTGCTGATTTTGATACAGGAATTGCAACAATCGGTGAAAAGGTGAGAATCAGATTTTCTGTTGAAATTCCTGACGACAGATTTTCTCTTGACGGAAAATCAATTGCAGAAGAAACCTTGAATTTCCTTGTTGATATTATTAAAAACCCTCATTGCGAAAATGGTGAATTTGATAAGAATGCAACTGAAAGAGAAGTAAGATTTACTCTCGAAAATATTGAGGCCGAAAAGAATGATAAGCGTGCTTATGCTATTTCCCGACTTCGTCAGCTTATGTGTCAGGGAGAGCCTTACGGTATTGACCGTGAAAAGCTTGAAGAGGATGTCAGAAATCTTGACGGTAAAAAGCTTTATGATGCATATATGGATATGCTTCAGTCTTCAACTATTGTAATTACTGCTTGTGGTAGTCTTGATTCAGATATGATTAAAAATATTTTTACTGATTTTGCCGAATCTATTCCTGAAAGAAACCCTGCAGAGCTCGAGACCGTTTTTATCACAAAAGCAGATAAAATCAGATATTTCAAGGATGAAATGGATGTTAATCAGGCAAAGCTTGTAATCGGTCTTCGAGCAGGTATGGAAAATGAAAACGATAACTATTTCCCATTCCGTGTTATGACGGATATTTTTGGCGGTGGACCATATTCACGCCTTTTCCTTAATGTCCGTGAAAAAATGAGCCTTTGCTATTATTGCGGAGCAAGACTTCTTCGTGAAAAGGGTATCATTTTTATCCAGAGTGGTATTGAGGAAGAAAATTATGAAAAAGCCTTGAGTGAAATTCTTAATCAGCTTGATGTTATGAAAAAAGGTGAATTTACAAGAGATGATTTTGACTCCTCAATAAAAGCTCTTTCAGATGCTTTCAAGGGAGTAGAGGATTCACCGGTTGCAGTATGCACTTTTTACAGCTCACAGGTTTTTGATAATGAACTTATAAGCGGTAGTGAATATGCAGAAAAGATTTCTCAGGTAACAATGGAACAGGTAGTTGAGTGTGCAAAGAGAGTGAGCGTTGACTCGGTATATTTGCTTGCAGGGGAGGGTGGCAACAATGAGTAATATCAAAGAAATAAAAAACGAATTGCTTAATGACAGCTATTATGAAATTGACCACAGTTCAGGAGTTAAAATTTTTGTTTATCCTAAAGAGAATTATTCCTCCTCTTATGCTATTTTCGGAACAAAATACGGTTCAATTGACACCTGCTTTAAGGTGGAGGGACAAGAAAATTTTACAGAAGTTCCAGAAGGGATTGCACACTTTTTAGAGCATAAGCTTTTTGAAAGTGAAGAGCTTGATGCCTTTGCAAGATATGCAAAAACAGGTGCTTCTGCTAATGCATATACCTCATTTGACAAGACTTGTTATCTTTTCTCTTGTACTGATAACTTTGAAGAGTCTCTTGAAATTCTTTTTGATTTTGTTCAGAACCCATATTTCACAGAGCAGACTGTACAGAAGGAACAGGGAATTATCGGTCAGGAAATCAGGATGTATGAGGATGAGCCCGGTTGGGAGTCTTTATTTGTGCTTCTTCGTGCTATGTATCATCAGCATCCCGTAAGAATTGATATTGCAGGTACAGTTGAGTCTATAAGTGAAATTACAGCTGATTTGCTTTATGAGTGCTATAATACATTCTATAATCCTGCAAATATGGCTGTTGCAGTAGCAGGTAATGTCAGTGTAGAGCAAGTGCTTAAAGTAGCAGATAAAATGCTCAAGGCAAAAGAATGTAAAAAAATTGAAAGAAAATTTATGGAAGAGCCTGCCCAAGTGGTTGAAAAAACAGCGGTTAAAAACTTAAGTGTTGCTATGCCCATATTTGCAATTGGTTTTAAGGAAGATATCAAAACACCTTGCCGTTCACTTAAGGAACTGTTGGTTAGTAATATTCTTCTTGATGTAATAGCAGGTAAAACATCTTCTCTTTACGAAAATCTTTTGAACAAAGGACTCATAAACACAACCTTTGACACAGAGTATTTTGAGGGCTACGGTTATTCTGCTCATCTTTTCACGGGAGAAAGCCACGAATATGAAAAGGTAAGAGAGTATATTAACGAAGAGCTTGCAAGAGTTATTAAAGACGGTGTAAATGAAGAGGATTTTGAAAGAATAAAGAAAAAACACTATGGTAATTTCATAATGAATTTCAACGATATTGATTCTATCTCAAATTCTCTTATCGGTTCATATTTTAACGGAGAAGGTCTTTTCGACCAGCTTTCTGTGTTGGAAAGCATTACCATTGATGATGTGAATGACAGAATAAGAAATGCAATAAATATTGAAAATTCATCAATGTCCGTTATAAAACAGAAATAAGGAGGTAATAGTATGAAATTCTTATCAGATTATTGTCAGGTGAATTTCCCGAATCTTGGAATTTCACTTGATGTTTATGAAAATTTTCTTGAAATCCCATTCGGAGGAGATACTATTACAATAAAATTCTATGGTCTTATTATTGCATTCGGTTTCGTTCTTGCCGCACTTTTTGGCGGAAGAAAAGCTTATGTATGGAAAATAAGTCTTGACCATATGGTTGATGTGTTGATTTACGGTATTATCGGTGCAGTTGCCGGTGCAAGATTATATTATGTTGCTTTTCAGTGGGATTATTACAAAAACGACTTACTTTCTATTTTTAAAATATGGGAAGGCGGTCTTGCAATTTACGGCGGTATCATTGGCGGTATTATTGCGGCATATTTCGTCTGCAAAAAAAGAGGAATGCCATTCCTTAAATTGCTCGACCTGATTGGTATGGCACTTCCTATCGGTCAGGGAATCGGTCGTTGGGGTAATTTTACTAATCAGGAGGCATTTGGTGTAAATACTACAAGCCTTTTTGGTATGACAAGTGACAAAATTGTTGATTACATAAACAGTCATCAACAGGAGTTCCAGCAGAATGGGATTGAAATGAATCCTGACTTGCCTGTTCACCCAACATTTCTTTATGAATCAGTATGGTGTATTTTAGGCTTTGTGGTGCTTTTCATTGTCTGTCAGAAATTTTACAAGTTTGACGGTCAGTTGATTTTAGGCTACGGAATTATCTATGGTCTTGAAAGAACAATAGTTGAAGGACTTCGTATTGACAGCCTTTATATCGGAAATACCGGTCTTCGTGTGTCACAGCTTGTGTCATTGGCACTTGTAATTGTATGCACAATTATTACAATTTATAAATTTGTTAAGCTTAATAAGGAAAAGAAATCACAGGAGGTGCAGGAAAATGTATAAAATTATTGATGGCAAAGAGGTATCAGCATCTGTAAGAAACGAGATTAAAGCGGATGTTGAAGCACTTAAAGAGCAAGGAAAGAAAACAGGTTTAGCTGTTGTTATTGTTGGTAATAATCCTGCTTCCCGAGTATATGTAAACAACAAGAAAAAGGGTTGTGAGGAAGTAGGGATGGAGTCATTTGAATATGCTCTTCCTGAAGAAACAACAACCGAAGAATTACTCGAATTAGTCGAAGAACTCAACAATGATGACAATGTTGACGGTATACTCTGTCAGTTGCCACTTCCGAAGCAGATTGACGAAAAGAAAGTACTTAATGCAATTGTACCTCATAAGGATGTTGATGCGTTCCACCCTGTAAATACAGGTCATATTATGATTGGTGACCACTCATTTTTACCTTGTACACCTGCAGGAATTATGGAAATGCTCAAATATTATGATATTTCCGTTGAGGGAAAAGAATGTGTTGTAATCGGCAGAAGTAACATTGTCGGTAAACCTATGGCTATGCTCCTTTTAGGTCAGAATGGTACGGTTACAATCTGTCATTCTCGCACAAAAGACCTTGCAGAGGTTACAAAGAGAGCTGATATTCTCGTTGCTGCAGTGGGACAAGCATACTTCGTAAAAGAAGATATGGTAAAAGACGGTGCAGTTGTAATTGATGTAGGTATGAACAGAAATGCAGAAGGAAAGCTCTGCGGTGACGTTGATTTTGAAGCAGTTAAGGATAAATGCTCATTTATCACACCTGTTCCCGGTGGTGTAGGACCAATGACAATTACAATGTTATTAAAGAATACATTGACAGCTTCTAAAGAACACAAAAAATAGTTTTTTTAGAACAATAAAAAATTGATGTTATTGTTCCTTCATCAGCCCGTATAAAAGTGAACAATCAATCTGCAACGGGACGATGTGGGCATCGTCCCCTACAAATATGTAATATATTTGTACCATATTTATCAGGTAGGTGAGTAAATGACACAATTTAATATTACAGGTATGAGTTGTGCAGCCTGTGTTGCAAGGGTTGAAAAAGCTGTCAATGGGGTTGACGGTGTTGAATCATGTTCTGTCAGCTTACTCACCAATTCAATGGGTGTTGAGGGCTCTGCAGACCCTCAGAAAATCATTTCTGCAGTAAATGAAGCAGGTTATGGTGCAACGCTCAAAAACAATAAAAATATATCGTCAGAGTCAAAGGACGATGCATTAAAAGATACCGAAACACCAAAATTAAAGAAGAGATTGATTTCATCACTTGTTTTTTTGATTATTTTGATGTACATCTCAATGGGACATGTTATGTGGGGATGGTGGTTGCCTGATATATTATCATCAAATCCACTTGCAATCGGTCTTTGTGAGTTGTTATTAACTATTATCGTAATGGTAATCAATCAAAAATTCTTCATAAATGGCTTTAAAGGGCTTTTGCACAAATCACCGAATATGGATACTCTTGTGGCACTTGGTTCGGGCGCATCCTTTGTTTACAGCACCTATGTGCTTTTCAAAATGACAACAGTAAGTGGTGAAATGGCTCATCATTACCTTCACGAATTCTATTTCGAGTCTGCTGCGATGATTTTAACGCTCATAACTGTCGGCAAAATGCTTGAAGCACGGTCGAAGGGTAAAACCACAAATGCACTTAAATCCTTGATGAATCTGACACCAAAGACTGCAACGATTCTTAAAAACGGAATCGAAACAGAAATTCCTGTTGAAGATGTGCATAAAGGTGATATTTTTGTTGTCCGACCGGGAGAACAGATTTCCGTTGACGGAGTGATTGTTGACGGCTCAACTGCTGTTGATGAATCTGCACTTACAGGTGAAAGTATTCCTGTTGACAAATCGGTTGGAGATAAAGTTTCAGGCGGTACAATAAATCAATCAGGATTTATTAAATGCGAGGCTTTACGAGTAGGTGAGGACACCACTCTTTCGCAGATTATCAAAATGGTAAGTGATGCCGCAGCAACAAAAGCACCTATTGCTAAAATTGCAGATAAGGTTTCGGGCGTGTTTGTGCCTGTTGTAATTTCAATTGCAGTTATTACTATAATTGCTTGGTTGTTTTCGGGTCAAGGATTCGGATATGCTCTTGCACGAGGAATTTCAGTTCTTGTAATCAGTTGCCCTTGTGCATTGGGACTTGCAACTCCTGTTGCCATTATGGTTGGTAACGGTGTTGGTGCTAAAAATGGCATTTTATTTAAAACAGCAGTTTCACTTGAAGAAACAGGAAAAGCAAACATAGTAGTTCTCGATAAAACGGGTACAATAACTATGGGTAAACCAAAAGTGACAGACATTATTCCAATTAATTCAACGGAAAATGAGTTGTTGAATATTGCTTATGCCCTTGAAATAAAAAGTGAACATCCACTTGCAAGAGCCATTGTTGAAAAAGGAAATGAGATGAGAATTGCTTCACTTGAAGTAACAAATTTCAAAGCACTTTCAGGAAACGGTGTCACAGCAGAGATAGAGGGAAAAACATTTTATGGTGGTAGTCTTAAATTCATAAGTGAAAAGATAACCATTGATAATGAAACAGTCAAGATTGCAGAAAATCTTGCTAAAAATGGAAAAACACCACTTTTATTTTCGAATGAAGAAAAATTGCTTGGTATTATCGCAGTTGCCGATGTTATTAAAGATGATAGTCCCAAAGCGATTAAAGAACTGCAGAATATGGGCATAAAGGTTGTAATGCTCACAGGTGATAATGAAAAAACTGCAAACGCGATAGGCAAACAGGCGGGTGTTGATGAAATTATTTCAGGTGTTATGCCTGACGGTAAAGAAAAAGTAATCCGTCGGCTTCGTGACAAAGGCAAGGTTATTATGGTAGGTGACGGAATTAACGATGCACCGGCATTAACACGTGCTGATATGGGTATTGCAATCGGTGCGGGTACGGATATTGCAATTGATTCAGCAGATGTCGTGCTTATGAATAGTAAACTGTCCGATGTTTCCGCTGCAATAAGACTAAGTCGTGCAACATTTAAAAATATCCACGAAAATCTTTTCTGGGCATTTTTCTATAATGCAATCGGAATTCCTCTTGCGGCAGGTTTGTTTGTAAACATTTTCGGTTGGGAATTAAATCCTATGTTTGGCGCTGCGGCAATGAGTCTTTCTTCATTCTGTGTTGTGTCAAATGCTTTGCGACTTAATTTTAAAGATATTCATAACAGTAAAAAAGATAAGAAAATAAAATCAAAAATAAAGGAGAAACAACCTATGGAAATCACAATGAAAATTGAAGGTATGATGTGTCCGCACTGCGAAGCACATGTAAAAAAAGCACTTGAAGGTGTAGCAGAAGTTCGAGAAGCAATCGTAAGCCACAAGGATGGTACAGCAATCGTAACTCTCGACGCTGATGCATCACGCGAAACTCTCAAAAAAGCAGTTGAAGAGCAGGGCTATAAGGTAATAGAATAATTGCAAAATATAAAGCGCTAAATCAGGCTCCCCACTTGATGGGGAGCTGTAATTTTTACAGAAATGACCGAGGAGCAAACAGAGTTGTGTTTGAAAAAAGAGTAGTCCGTTTTCGTTCCGACATTTTCTCATTGACAAATTCATTAAAAAATAGTTTAATATATAGGATACAAAATTTTAAGTAAAGGTGATACAAATGGAAAACACCGTTCAGAAGAAAAAAATAGTTTTAAGTGCCATTCAGCCAACAGGTACACCAACTCTCGGTAACTATCTCGGAGCACTTAAGAACTGGAAAAATATGAAGGACGACTATAACTGTCTTTATGCAGTTGCAGACTTACATTCTCTTACAGTTCGTCCTGAACCTGCAACACTCCGTAAAAACACAATGGAGCTTTATGCTATTCTTTTAGCACTTGGTCTTGACCCTGAAGAAAGCATTGTTTTCATCCAAAGCCATGTTCCTCAGCACGCTCAGCTTGCATGGTTGCTTAATTGTTGTACACAGTTCGGTGAAGCGGCAAGAATGACACAGTTCAAGGACAAGAGTGAAAAGCATCCTGAAAATGTAAATGTAGGTCTTTTCACATATCCTATTCTTATGGCTGCCGATATTCTTCTTTATCAGGCTGACTATGTTCCAATTGGTGCTGACCAGAAGCAGCATCTCGAAATTGCCCGTGATATTGCGGATAGATTCAATACAGTTTACGGTAACACATTCACAATGCCTGAACCATTTATCGGCAAGGTTGGTGCTCGTGTTATGTCACTTCAGGACCCTATGGCTAAAATGAGCAAGTCCGACCCAAATCCAAAGAGCTATATCTCAATGCTTGATGACGATAATGTAATTGTTAAGAAAATCAAGAGTGCAGTTACAGACTCTGAAGCAAAGGTTCGTTATGCTGACGGAAAAGACGGTATCAACAACCTTATGGGCATATACTCTTGTTGTACAGGTCTTTCATACGAACAGATTGAAAAGGATTTTGATGGTAAGGGCTATGGTGATTTCAAAGCGGCAGTGGCAGAAGCAGTTGTTGAAGAACTTCGTCCATTCAAGTCGGAGTTCAACCGTCTTATCAATGATAAGGCTTATCTTAACGAATGTGCAAAGAACGGCGCCGAAAAGGCAAGTCGTTTTGCCCAGAGAACACTTTCAAAGGCTATGAAAAAATCAGGCTTGTACCAGTTATAATTTAAT
This sequence comes from Candidatus Fimenecus sp., assembly GCA_045533355.1. Lineage (GTDB taxonomy): Bacteria > Bacillota > Clostridia > Oscillospirales > Acutalibacteraceae > Fimenecus. The sequence goes on along the minus strand of JAZSHP010000104.1, from coordinate 26,053 downwards.
GCAAAAGATTTCGACGGAGCAAAAACTCCGTCGATTTTTGTTTTATGACAAGTTACATTTTAAACACCTGATTTGCACAAGAATGCAAGAAAAAGTGGTCGTTTCTTGCAAAAACCGATATGTTAATTCGAAAACTGCACAAATTATGCAGGAGATGTTTGGATAAATTTCAAAAAAAGCGAAAAATCTTTGTTGAAATGTTGACAATAAATTTTATGGGTATATACTATAATATATAGCATAATTTTTGAAAGGATATATTTCTATGGAAAAGTACTTATCAATTTTCGCATTGCTCGGTGCAGTAATTGCTCTTGCCTTTGCTTTGTTTACAGCCAAAAGGGTGCTCGGTTTTTCCGAGGGAACAGAAAAAATGCAGAAAATTTCCCGTTCAATCCGTAGTGGAGCAAACGCATATCTTAAACGACAGTATTCTGTTGTTTCAGTTTTCTTTGTAGGTATGTTCGTAATTCTTTGCATTATGGCATCTTTAAAATTACTTACTTGGTTTGTTCCTTTTGCTTTTGTAACAGGTGGAATTTTTTCGGCACTTTCAGGCTTTGTAGGTATGAAAATCGCAACACTTTCCAACGCGAGAACTGCAAACGCTTGTCGTGAAGGACTCAATAAAGGACTTCGTGTAGCTTTTTCAGCAGGTTCAGTTATGGGCTTTACTGTTGTAGGTCTTGGACTTCTTGATATTGCTATCTGGTTTACACTTTTAAAATTCGTATTCAACCTTTCACCTACTGATATCACATCAGCAATGATTACATTCGGTATGGGTGCTTCATCAATGGCACTTTTTGCTCGTGTTGGTGGCGGTATCTTCACAAAGGCTGCTGACGTTGGTGCTGATCTTGTTGGTAAGGTTGAGGCTGGTATTCCTGAAGATGACCCTCGTAACCCTGCTGTTATTGCCGATAACGTTGGTGACAATGTCGGTGACGTTGCAGGTATGGGTGCCGACCTTTACGAATCTTATGTTGGTTCTATCATTTCTGCATCTGCACTTGGTGTTTCTGCATTTGGCGGTGACGTAAAGGGTATGGCAGTTCCTTTGTTTTTAGCATCTCTTGGTATCGTTTTATCAATTCTCGGTACAGTTTTTGTTCGTACAGGTGAAAGCATTGACCAGAAACAGCTTCTCAAAGCTTTGAGCAAGGGTACAAATTTCAGCGCAATTGCAATCGCAGTTCTTTCATTACCTATTGTTTATTTTGTTCTTGACGGTAACCTTGGTCTTTATGCTGCTATTATTTCCGGTCTTCTTGCAGGTGTGCTTATCGGTAAATCAACTGAATATTTCACATCCGACAGTTACAGACCAACAAGAAAACTTGCCGAAACATCTGAAACAGGCTCAGCAACAATTATTATCGGTGGTTTAGGACTTGGTATGAAGTCAACTGCACTTCCTATCGTTATCGTTGCAATCAGCGTTCTCGTTTCATATTTTGCATCAGGTGGCGCAGCAAGTGCTTCAATGGGGCTTTACGGTATTGCACTTTCTGCGGTCGGTATGCTTTCAACTCTTGGTATCACATTGGCAACTGACGCTTATGGTCCTGTTGCTGACAACGCCGGTGGTATTGCTGAAATGGCCGGTCTTCCACCTGAGGTAAGAGAAAGAACAGACGCTCTTGACTCTCTCGGCAACACAACTGCTGCAACAGGTAAGGGCTTTGCTATTGGTTCAGCTGCTCTTACAGCACTTGCACTTATCGCATCATATGTTGATAAGGTAAGGGCAATCAACCCTGATGCTGACTTAAGCTTTGATATTATCAACCCGGTTGTTCTTATCGGCCTTTTCGTTGGTGCGTGCTTACCATTCGTATTCGCAGCGTTGACAATGGATTCTGTTGGTAAGGCTGCACAGAGTGTTGTTAAGGAAGTTCGTCGTCAGTTCAAGGAAATCAAGGGTCTTATGGAAGGCAAGAATGAGCCTGACTACGCATCTTGTGTTGACCTTTGTACACGTGCAAGCCTTCGTGAAATGGTAATGCCAACAATAATTGCAGTTGCTGTTCCTGTTGTTGTGGGAATGGTGCTCGGTTATAAGGGCGTTGTGGGTATGCTTGCAGGTGCAACGGTTTCAGGCTTCCTTATGGCAATCTTTATGTCAAACTCAGGTGGTGCTTGGGACAATGCAAAGAAATACATTGAAACAGGTGTTCACGGTGGTAAAGGTAGCGGACAACATAAGGGCGCTGTTGTAGGTGACACAGTCGGTGACCCATTCAAGGATACATCAGGTCCTGCAATCAACATTCTTATTAAGCTTCTTTCAATGGTTTCAATCGTTTTCGCAGGTCTTGTTGTTAATTATAGCTTATTCTGAAAAACAAAACGGTGAGGTTAATTTCTCACCGTTTTTTGTTGTATTAGAAAACCGAACAGATTAATTTCTGTTCGGTTATTTTTGTTATTTAATTTCATTTACATCATAAGGTGTTCTTTGATACACAAAGTAGTTGAGCCAGTTCTGGAACAAAAGGCTTCCTGCGCCACGCCATGTGAGTGGTGGTGTAAGTTGTGTATCATCATTAGGGAAATAGTTATAAGGGAGTTTGATGTCAAGTCCTCTATGTAAATCCCTGAAATATTCACGAGCAAGTGTGTCACTGTCATATTCGCTGTGACCTGTGCAATAGAAATTTCTGCATTCCATATCAGCCACAAGGTGAACACCTGAAATCTCGGAATATGAGAGAATCTGCAAGTCTTTAACAAGTGCAATATCCTCTTTTTTTGTTTCTGTATGTCTTGAATGTGGCACATAGAACAAATCGCTGAAACCACGAAGTAACGGATGATACATATCAAGTGGCTTGTGCGGAAAAATACCAAACATCTTTTCGGGCAACTTGTACTTTGGAATACCATAATGGTAGTAAAGTGCAGCCTGAGCACCCCAACAGATATGGAATGATGAGTAAACATGACTCTTTGCCCAGTCAAAAATTGTGCAAAGCTCATCCCAATAGTCAACCTCTTCAAACGGCATCATTTCAACGGGAGCACCCGTCACAATCATACCGTCAAATTTCTGGTCCTTGATATCGTCAAAGGTCTTGTAGAATTTGAGCATATGCTCTTTGCTTGTGTTTTTGCTCTCGTGAGTTGCCACCTGTAAAAGTTCAACCTCAACCTGTAAAGGTGAGTTACTTAAAAGCCTTAAAATCTGAGTTTCAGTTTCGATTTTGGTTGGCATTAAGTTAAGAAGAATGATTTTCAGCGGACGAATGTCCTGAATATTCGCTCTCTGCTCTGTCATAACAAAGATATTCTCCAACTCAAGATTATGTCTTGCCGGTAACTGGTCATCAATTTTAATAGGCATTTCGTCCACTCCTTTCTTCAATATGCAAGAATTAATTTTATCACAATATATTTATAATGTCAAAGGATATTGTTTTTTAATCCAAAGGTATTTTCATTTTTGCTTGTTTGTATGTGTGGGAAATAGTTTTGGTGAGCACATCAAAATTTATATGTGAATCTATTGGTATGAAAAATTTAAATGTTTCCATTTTGCCGTTCTTTTTTCGAAAAACCAACTCAACCTTTTTAATACCGACACGAACACCGGGCATAGTCTGATTTGCTTTGTGCATTACCAGATTTTTATCCTTATCCCAAACAGGACGTGCTGCAAAGGCAACATCGGAAACATTGGTAGATAAACTTGACAAATCAGCCCATAAAATTTCTTTTTTATATACTAAACACTTCAATTGAATTTTTTCAGCGTCTATTATTAGGTGCCTTGGAAGTATTATTATCAAGGAAGACAGCGCAACAAGGGCTGTGGTAATAGCTAAGGATACGCCAAATAGGTCGCATCCCTCATTTATACATGTTTTAATAGCAATAGCAGATAAAAACGAAAAAGTTACAGTAACAAAAAGAAAAATCCCACTAACATATGTCCATGCGATTTTGGACTTTGATGTGTTAACCTTTAATGGTAAAAGATATATGTTCTTGTTGTAATCATAATTTTGCATCTTTTTTACATCCTGTTGTTTTTATTTGTATTCCTTCAACGCATTGTATTCAATGTAGTTCCATACATATTGAAAATGTTTTTCATCCCGAATTATTTCATCATAATATGACCGTTGCCATATTGAAATACCAGTTTCTCTTGTCACCATAGTTTTTAACGAACGAACTATAGTGCCCAGTTTTGTAGGGGACGATGCTCTCATCGTCCCGTCTTTATATTCATCAACAAATATCAACATATGAATATGATTGGGCATAATTATATAGTTTTCAACGAAAATGTTTTCATAAACCGAATTAATTCGATTTATGTATTTATCAACAATTTTACCGCATGGTTTTAATATTATTTTTTTCGGGACGATGTGGGCATCGTCCCCTACGATATGTGATAATATTGGTTTTTTATCTTCTGTACATATTGTCACAAAATACAATCCGTTACTACTATAATCGTAATTTTGCAACCTTATATTTTTTCTTTTGGGTAACTCTTTGTTCATCTTATTTAATATCAATTTTATGTTCAATATCCATCCATTTATGTTCTGCGAAGTTTCTTACACGGATAAGCACTTCGTTTTCATAAACTTCAACATAAAGTCCCATACCTATGTCCTGAATATCAGCATCACCAACATTATTATCAGAACCAAAAGAAGGCACGCTTATGTATGTAATATTGTCTTCGTTAATATAGGAAACCTGATTATCATAAAGTCCCATATGAAGATGTCCTGAAAAATAAATAATTCTGTTTTTTGAGTTTTTCATTATTTCACGGAGTCTTTCGCTATCTTCACCAATATGACCATCTGTCCACACATCTTCCCAGGTGTGGTTAAGTGGATAGTGGTTGAAAATAAAAATCGGTTTTCCAGTTTTTTCAGCTACTTTCAATTCCTCTTTAAGCCATTCTAATTGCTCGTCAGAAATATCCTCTTGAACACCTGCATCAGATTCAGAACCGAGTACAATGAATTTGTAGTCATTCATATTATAACTGTAATATATGTTATCGTCATACTGAGCCTTGATATATTCACTTTTATAATCAAAAAATCTGTCTTTTAAATCTTCATAATCACCAACATTATAGTCACTGGGGCAAAGGTCGTGATTACCTGTAACCATAAGCACATTGCCAAGTTGATTATACTCTTTTAAAAGTCCATAAAATGCACTTAACTCAATGACCTGATTATTCATGGTGTTATCACCTAAAAAGATAAGTGCATCATTTCTGTCAGCAGAATTTATATCACGGATACCTTCACCAAAAAGTTCAAATTTATCTTTATTATTGCCCTCAACATGCACATCGGAAATCACAGTAAAGGCAATTTCAACATTTTCCTGTGAAGTTGTGTATGTTGCAATTTCATTTACTGGAGAGTAGATGAATAATGTAAGTATAAACGCAAGAAGCTTATAAAACCATTTCATATTATCACCTATAATATTTCTGACAATATTGTGTTTGACATTAAAAATCCGTTTCGGGTTAATGCGATACCGTTTTCCGTTTTTGTCATATATCCATTTTTAATGAAAATCTCTGATTTTTCGTAGATTTCTTTTGGGATATTATGTCCGAATTTGTCGAGAACCTTATTTTCATCAAGACCTTCAACGAGTCTTAAATTGAGCATTGCATATTCTGTGAAATCTCCACCTAATCCGTCTTGGATAGGGGAGTTGCCATTCATAAATTCGTTAAAATTTCTGTCAAAATAAAATCTTTTGCCGTCCATAAATGAATGTGCAGACGGTCCAAGACCAAGATATTCCTCACAATGCCAATATTTGAGATTGTGTTGACTTTCAAAACCTTTTTTCGAGAAGTTTGAAATCTCGTATTGCATAATTCCTTGATTTTCAAGAGTTTCACACATCTGCAAATACAAGTCAGCTGTCAAATCGTCATCAGGAAATTTGTACTTATGCTGATTTTTATAAAAATGAGTATTTTCTTCAAGTTTCAACATATATGCACTGATGTGTGGTACACCAAGAGAAATGCAAAATTGGAGAGTTTCCTGAAGACTTTTTTCTGTCTGTTCAGGAATGCCAAGCATAACATCAATGGTAATGTTGTCAAAACCTACTTTTTGAGCAGTTTTAACAGCATTTTCAACCTGATTTCTATCAGAAAGTCTGCCAAGCACTCGTCTTTCACTATCAATAGCAGATTGAAGTCCCATTGAAATTCTGTTTACACCACAGTTGTAAAGAGTTTTGAAAAAATCTTCATTAAGTCCGTGAGGATTACACTCAACTGTAATTTCTGCATCATCTGTCAAGAAGTCAGTTTTGCAGGTTTTAACGAGAGTTGCAAGATTTTCAGCACCTAATACTGACGGAGTACCGCCACCGATGTAAAGTGTATCACCTTTACATTGTAAAGTGGAAATACTTGACAAAACTCTATCATTCAATACTTTTGTATATTGATTTTTCTCATTATCCTTACCTGAAAAAGAGTAAAAATCACAGTATGGACACTTTGACTTGCAGAATGGGATATGCAGATAAAGTCCTATGTTTTTCATACTTTTATGTAAGAAATTGTATGACCGCAGGACTTGACATATTTCACAAGGTCATCGAATTTCAAGAACACAGTTGCGTGGTTATCGTTTGGATGACAACCAACAATATCTTCCTTTTTCAAATCTGCGTCAAAGTAAATTTCGAGTTCTTTTTCTGTGTCATAAATAACACCAAAAGGGGAAACAGAGCCTTTTTCCACCTTAAGATATTTGTCTAATCTCTCGTCAGATGCAAAACTTAACTTTGTAGAGTCAATTTCTGCACGGATTAACTGTAAATTTGCTCTTTTATCCCCGTGGAGTACAACAAGCATATTGCGAGTACCCTTAACATCACGAAGAACAAGGTTTTTCGGAATATGACCATTTTCAGTAAGGTGATATTCTTCGATTTCCTCCATTGTGAATGCAGCAGGGTGCTCCACCATTTTGTATTCGATTTCTAATTCTTTAAGTTTCTCAAAAATTTCTTTATTCATCATCAAGTTTAAGCACAGCCATAAATGCCTCTTGTGGTACTTCAACAGTACCGAAGTGGCGCATACGCTTTTTACCTTCCTTCTGCTTTTCAAGCAATTTCTTTTTACGGGTAATGTCACCGCCGTAACACTTTGCAAGAACGTCTTTTCGCATAGCCTTAACAGTTTCACGGGCAATAACCTTACCACCGATAGCCATCTGAATTGGAATTTCAAACATCTGGCGTGGAATATTGTCTTTAAGCTTTTCGGCAATTCTACGAGCTTTTGCATACGCCTTTTCGCTATGAATCATAAATGAAAGAGCGTCGATAATATCACCGTTGAGAAGAACATCAAGCTTAATAATGCTTGAACGCTGATAATCACTCATTTCATAGTCGAATGAAGCATAACCACGAGTGCGAGATTTAAGCACATCAAAGAAGTCGTAAATGATTTCATTAAGTGGCAAAATGTAATGCAAGTCAACTCGGTCAGATGCTAAGTGAGTTGTATTCACATAAACACCACGTCTGTCCTGACAAAGATTCATAATCGCACCGATATATTCAGGTGGAGCATAAATGTGTGCTTCAACTGTTGGTTCTTCGCAATAATCAATGTTTGCAGGGTCAGGATAATGGCTTGGGTTGTCGATTTCGATTACATCACCGTTTGTAAGGTGAACCTTATAAATAACGCTTGGAATTGTTGTAACAAGGTCAAGGTTATATTCTCTTTCAAGTCTTTCCTGAATGATTTCAAGGTGTAAAAGGCCTAAGAAACCACAACGGAAACCAAAACCAAGAGCACCTGATGTTTCAGGCTCGAAAGATAATGCAGCATCGTTTAACTGTAATTTTTCAAGTGCTTCACGAAGATTTTCGTAGTCAGCACCGTCAGCAGGATAAACACCACAGAAAACCATAGGATTAACTTTTCTGTAACCTGCGAGAGCTTCTGAAGCAGGATTTTCAGCGGTAGTAACTGTGTCACCAACTCGTGCATCACCAACTGTTTTAATTGATGCAGTAATATATCCAACCTCACCTGATGTGAGTTCTTTCTGTGGCTCCATAGCATTTGGTCGCATATAACCAACTTCAACAACATTGAACTCAGCACCTGTTGCCATCATTCGCATTGTGTCACCCGGCTTGATTTTGCCGTCCATAATTCGTACATAAACGATAACACCTTTGTAGCTGTCATAAACCGAGTCAAAAACAAGTGCGCGAAGTGGCTGGTCGTCACGATTTTCAGGTGGAGGAACAAGGTCAACAATGCTTTCAAGCACCTGTTCGATATTCTGACCTGTTTTTGCAGAAACTCTTGGAGCTTCGTCGCAAGGAAGTCCGATAACTTCTTCAACCTCATTTGCAACTCTGTCAGGGTCAGCAGCAGGTAAGTCGATTTTGTTGATAACAGGAACTAACTCAAGGTTGTGGTCAAGTGCCAAATATGTATTAGCAAGTGTCTGTGCCTCAACACCCTGAGAAGCGTCGATAATAAGCACAGCACCCTCACAAGCAGCAAGTGAACGTGAAACCTCATAGTTAAAGTCAACGTGACCCGGAGTGTCAATAAGGTTGAGTTCGTATGTTTCACCGTCTTTTGCCTTATAGTCAAGCTTTACCGCATGAGCCTTGATTGTGATACCGCGTTCACGCTCCAAATCCATATTGTCAAGCAACTGCTCCGTCATATCACGCTTTGCGACAGTTTCAGTAAGCTCTAAAAGTCGGTCAGCAAGAGTACTCTTACCGTGGTCGATATGAGCGATAATTGAAAAATTTCGGATATTGTCTTTCTTAGCCATATATTACCTCATAAATCCTTCACCGAGAATCTGCTTTGATTGTGTAACAATAAAAAATGCATTTTCGTCAGCTGATTTTATTTTTTTAATAAGTTTCTGGGTCTGGTTATCAAAACAGGCGCAAAGCAGAATGTTTCTTTCTTTGCCTGAGTAACCACCCTGACCTTTAATTACCGTAACTCCACGGTTCAGGTCGTTTATAATCATGTGACGAATTTCGTCACTTTTTTCTGAAATTATCATAATTGTTGCACCCCGACTGAAACCGTAAATGATATAGTCGAGGACCTGTGCACTTACAAAAACCGTAACTGCAGCATAAAGCATTGATTCAATGTTATTGTATATAATTCCGCCTGTAATAATCACAATAGCATCAAGAATAAAAATTGATTTACCGATAGTGATGTGAGGATACTTGAGCTTTATAAGCTTTGCAATTATATCAACACCACCTGTTGTGGCATTTCGCATAAATATAATTCCCAATGAAAAGCCTGAAAGCACACCGCCAAAAACGGATGCGAGGAGCAAATCGTTTTTATATACAGGTAAAAATGCTCCGAGGTCAATAATTACTGACGATATTGCAATTACCCAGAATGTTCGGAATACAAACATTATACCAAGCTTTTTAGATGCTATAAGAAGCAAAGGGACATTCATTACGAATATTCCCATTCCTATAGGAAAATTAAAAAGGTAGTTAAATATTGTGGCAATTCCTGTAATTCCGCCATTCAGAATGTTGTTTCGTGCAAGAAAACAGTTTATACCAACAGAAAATGCAGTGCTTGCAACAATGAATACAAGTGTATCAATTAAAAATTCTTTAGGGCTATACTGAAGTTTTTTCAGAACCATCAACCTCGATTGCTTTGATAACTTCATTAAGCAATTCGTTAAGACGCTCTGTTTCATCCTTCAAGTACAAATAACCTACAAGTGCCTCAAAACCTGTTGCGTAATGATAGTCACAACCACTTTGGTTTTTAGGAGTATGAGAGGTATGAGCGTTTCTGCCACGCTTAAAAACTTCTGTTTCCTTTTCAGTAAGAAGAGGAAGAATAGCGTGCATACCTTTGCTCTGTGCCTCAGCCTTCACCCAATTAACCGAAAGCTTATGTAACTGACCAACAGGTCGGTTGGCTTCACAGACAAGCATTTCACGGATATAGAGTGAAAAAACCGCATCACCTGTAAAAGCCAATGTAAGTGGACTTAATGTATCTGCTTTTATATCTTTACCATATAATCTCATAAAAATTACGGAACATAGTCAAATTCTAAATCATAGATGCTGACTGTGTCACCCTCCTGAATACCTTTATCAATAAGTGCCTGAATAACTCCGCGTTCCTGAATAACTCTCTGGAAATACTGGAGTGATTCATAATCGTCAAGGTCTGTTTTACAAAGAATTCTGTAAATCCAGTCAGCCTCAACAATATAAACATCGTCTTCCACGGTGATTGTGAATCCGTCCTTGCTCTTTTTAGCAATAACTTCTATTGGAATTTCTTCAGTTTCATATCTCTTTACAGGAGGAAGAGTGTCAAGCTTTCTTGCAACGGCGTTAATAAGCTCCTGCGTACCGTGCTTAATCGGTGCTACTATTTCATAGTATTCGTAGCCCTTGTCCTCAATATACTTACGGAATTCTTCGAGCTGTTCATCTTCTGCAAGGTCGATTTTATTACCTGCAACAATCTGCGGACATTTTGCCAATTCAGGATTGAATTTTTCTAATTCTGCATTGATTGCTTCAAAGTCTTCAATAGGATTTCTGCCTTCACTACCTGCAACGTCAACAATGTGAACAAGCATTCGACATCTTTCAACATGACGCAGGAACTCATGACCAAGACCGATACCCTCGGCAGCACCCTCGATAAGACCGGGAATATCTGCCATAACAAAACTCTTTTCAGGTCCCATTGAAACAACACCAAGAACAGGGATAATTGTTGTGAAATGATAGTCACCAACAATCGGCTTTGCCTGACTAACAACAGAAATAAGTGAAGATTTACCAACATTAGGAAAACCTAAAAGACCAACGTCTGCAATAAGCTTTAATTCAAGGCTTACCTCCCATTCCTCACCGGGAGCACCGTTTTTAGCAAATTTCGGAGTCTGACGAGTTGATGTTGCAAAGTGTGAGTTACCCCAGCCACCACGACCGCCTTTTGCACCGATAAACTGGTCATCAGTTGACATATCGGCCATAACAGCACCACTTTCAACTTCACGGATAACAGTACCACGAGGGACCTTGATAATCAAATCCTTACCTTTTTTACCACTGCAACGGCTACCCATTCCGTTAGCACCGTTTTCAGCCTTGTACTTTCTCTTATAACGGAAGTCGGCAAGTGTTGAAAGATTGTCGTCAACCTGAAAAACAATGTTGCCGCCACGGCCTCCGTCACCACCGTCAGGACCGCCTGCATTTATATATTTTTCTCTGTGAAATGTAACGGCACCGTTATCGCCGTCACCTGCTTTAATCTTGATTTTAGCAATATCAACAAACATATTTTTACCTCATAAGTAATACAATTATATATAAATTCCCATTATCCATAATATTGTACACTATTTTTATAAAATAATAAATAGGAAAATAAATTTTTTTGAGAATATTTTTTGTTAATAATATTATTTTTATTTCTTTATTTTATATTATTTTTAGTTCCCAAAATAGGGAATAGTCGCTCCCAAAATAGAGAATAGTCAGTCCCAAAAAAGGGAATAGTCGTTCCCAAAATAGACTATGGTCAGTCTTATAATTTCCAGTGGAGATAAATTAGCGTAGTGGCAGGCTTCCACGCCTGCATTTTATATTTCAAATTATAATTTATCGGGCTCTTTTAATTATTAAAATGGATATGAATCGTAGGGGACGATGCCCACATCGTCCCGCAGTCGGTCAATAGCACACTTTAGAACGGGACGATGTGGGCCTCATCCCCTACAAAGTATATTGTTCTATATTAACTCCCCGATAAACTCCAATTTACCGAACAAATTATCGAAAAAATTTGTTTTTTTATTTTTAAAAACATTATTTACAAAAAAACGCACATAATGTGCATAAATGTATTGACAACCACAATATATTGTGTTATTATTCAAATACAGACAGAGAAATTAGAAAAAATTGGAAACTAAACTGCAATTTATGTCCGTAAAAACGGACTGAAAATATAAAAATGCTCGAACATTTGTCTTGACTTTTACAAAAATTCGTCTATAATATGACTTGTAAAGAACATTTGTTCAAGTTTGTTCGGTATCGAACAGAAAACTTGGAATTATCGGAGGTAGATTTTATGTCAACAACATTTGCAATCACAACTTTAATAGAATTAGCAGTAGCAATTTTACTTGTTTACGGATTTATGCATGAGGATAAGGTTATAGCCTTTGAACAAGCAATCAAGAGAATTGTAGTGGGTAATATCCGTCGAGCAATCCGTATCAGAAACCACAACAAAGCAGTGGAAAACGGAAAGCACCTTCGTTTATATTCTACAAATGGTCAAGTCCATAATATGGATTCAACAGTTGCGTAAGCAAACTTGTAATCCTTTCACATACTCCTTTCACACCGAAAAGCACCTGGGTTCAACTTGGAACTCAGGTGCTTTTTCTTTGCTTGTTTCTATTATTCAGCTGTGTATTCTCTTACTCGAAGTGGAATTTGGATTTCTTCACAGAGCTTCTTGCAATCTTCAATGTCTTCCTTACTGATTACATCAACAACAGTGAGCTTTGTAGGAATACCGTATTCCTTACATTCCTTTGCGAAATTCAACATTGCATCAAATGATTTTTCACCAAATGATGGCTGTGTAATTTCATTATATTTTTCTGCAGTTGGTGCATTAAGGCTTATAGAAACGGAGTCAATAACCTCACATATTTCTTTCGCAGTTTCTCTTTTATTGATAAGGTCGGAAAGTCCGTTTGTATTAAGACGGATGTTGATATTTTTGCTCTTTAAATATTTACAAGCTTCAATAAGATTGTTCAATGCGCAAGTCGGCTCACCGTAACCACAAATGATAATTGAATTGTTGTATTTAGTAAAATCAAAGCTATCAATTTCAGCCTTAATTTCGTCAATTGATGGGCTATGCTCAAACCAAAGGGTTGTAGCCTCACCAACGCTGTCACCATTGTTTCTTATACAGAATGTGCATCTGCATGGACAAGCATTTGTGATGTTGAGATAAGCTTGATTTCCGTAAGTATAAACTATATCAGCCATTTTTAAACTCCTTTAGAGATTTTAGATTTAAGATTAATTTTATCGGTTGCTTTTGCAATAATAACAAAAATAATTCCGCTTGCAACAGCCTGAATTGTGTTACCGAGCAATGAAAGTGTTGCCGATGCCACAGAATAAAGAATACATTCCGTTACAAAGTAACCGAGAATTGTAATAATGCCTGAAACAACAGCCATTAAAACAGTATACTTTGATAAAATTTTATTTGACCTGTATTTTCTGCATATAATCGCAAAGGGAACAGCGTTCAGCATTTTAATGAGCATTGTTGGAATTGCCCAGATGGCATAGCCTGAAAGTATGTCTGCTAAAGCACCACCCAAACCCCCTGCAATAAGGCAGAAGGGGAAAGGAAGAATACACGCAGAAAGATAAACAAAGCTGTCACCTAAATGAATGTAGCCTTCACCAAGTCCTGTTGAAAATTTTATACTGCTTGTTGCAATTAATATAATTGCTGTGAAAATCGCAGTGTATGTAATTTTTAAAAGTGATTTTTTATTTCGCATTAATAAGCATCTCCAGGTGTTTTTGAAAATTCACTCCGTTTGGCTCGTAATTGAGTTCTGACGGTGTATTCTTTATTGAACAATAAATGAAATTTGTGGCAAGAGTGACAGAGTCAATGATATCCATTCCTTTTGTGATTCCACCACAAACAACACTAGAAAAAATATCACCTGTACCCGAGTAACTACCCTTTAAAAGTGATGATTTTACAACGCTAACACCATCTTTTTCAACTATAATATTATAGATATCATTTTTGCTTTTAACACCTGTAACGATAACAATATCAGTAGTGTTTGATAAAAGAGATGATGCTAAACCACCAATTTCTCCAAGGTCATTTTTGCTGTTAATTTCGTCATAATCTGCACCGCAAAGGATACATAATTCAGTAAGATTCGGTGTGATTATATTCGCTTTTTTTGTAAGCGTTTTCACCTTTTCGCAAAGCTTTTCGTCATAAGTGTCATAAAGTACACCATCGTCAGCCATAATGGGGTCAACGAAGACAAGAGTGCTTTCATCCTTGAAATTTTCAATAAAATCAAGAATAATATCCGCTTGATTTTCACTTGCAAGGTATCCTGTAAGAATAGCATCAAAGTGAACATTCTGCTTTTTCCACACATCAATGTACGGTGTCATATTTTCGGTGAAATCAACACTGTAAAAATCATCATATCCCGTCTGATTTGAAAGGATTGCAGTAGGGATAGGGTTGCACTCAATTCCAAGTGCAGAAATTATGGGAAGTGACACAGTAAGGGAACATTTTCCAAAACCGGAAATATCATTTATTACTGCTATATTTTTCAATGTTGTCACCTCTTGCATTTTCATTTTAACGGATATATAATAATACAAAAGTGTCTTTATTAAAATACACAAAATTAACAATTTTTAAGGGGACAATTTAAGATGGAAAATCGAAAATTGTATATGCAGATTTATGATTATTATAAGGATTTGATTGAAACAGGAAAAATGCCCGAGGGCACCCGACTTCCGTCAATCCGCAGGTGTGCCGAGGAGAGAAATGTGAGCAAAACAACTGTGGAATCAGCGTATATGTGCCTTTGTGATGATGGTTATGTTCTGCCTAAAAATCAAAGTGGTTATTATGTTTCAACCCGAGGAAATTTCACCAAAAAACAAGAAATCAAAAATGAAAAATCCAATCAGAAAACAGAGGTTATATACGATTTTGCTTCATCAGGTGTTGACGCTGAAAGTTTTAATATGGATATCTGGCGCAGATATCTTAAAAGTGCTCTGCGACAGGGTGAACGACTGCTTTTCTACGGTGACCCGCAAGGAGAATATGATTTGCGATGCGAAATTGCAAAATATGCACGAGAAACACGAAACTGTGTCTGTACTGAAGAAAATATCGTCATTGGTGCAGGTGTGCAGACACTTCTCAACATCCTTTGTCCTCTTATAAAGAACAAAAAAACTGTTTGTTTTGATGACCTGTCTTATCGTCAGGGTACGGCAATTTTTAATGATTATGGTTTTAGGGTAAATGATAACAGAGAATCTTCCAATATCATCTATACATCACCGTCATATTCAACTCGTTGGGGAGATGTTATGAGCGTCAAGGATAGATTTGATTTGACCGAATATGCAAGGAAGAATAACAAGCTGATAATTGAGGATGACTACGGGAGTGAATTTCGTTATTTTAATCGACCCACGCCGTCACTTCAAGGTCTTGACCGAGGTGAAAACACGGTGTATCTGGGAACATTTTCAAAGCTTTTGTTACCATCAATCAGAATAAGCTTTATGATTCTGCCACAGAGCCTTACAAGTCAGTATAAAAAGAAAAAAGATTTGTATAATCAGACAGTTTCAAAGGCTGACCAGATAGCGCTTTGCAGTTATATCCGTGACGGACACCTTAATTCTCAGATACGAAAATCAAGAAAGCTTTATTCACAGAAATCAAAAATTCTGACAGATTTGCTTGTGGAGAATTTTCAGGATGATGTGCAGATTTTAAGAACAAATTCACCACTTTATGTCCGTTGCAGATTCAATAAAAAATGTTCTGCAAAAGAGCTTTGCGAAAAGGCAAATGAGCACGGAATTTTGTTAATTCCCGCTAACACCGAAGAGGATGTACCCGAAATAGCCTTTTCCGTTGCTACAGTAGGGCAAAACAGTCTGTCAGATGGCGTAAAATTACTCGAAAAAGTGGTGCGAAATAGTTAATAAATACAAAAGAAACACGCTTTTTATGTGCTAAACGCCAATATTACTTATAATAGTATAAAAAATTCGAAAAAATGATAGACTTTTCCGAATAACTTTGTTATACTTTTAACATGTACTGTTATGTAACAATTACGGTATCAAATTCTTAAATGAGGGTGAATTTTAATTCACCATAATCAAAAAAGGAGGAAATTCCAAAATGCTCAAAAAATTAAGTTCCATTCCGTTTTCAGGAACACCGGAGCAAGAGGAACAGCTTAACACTGTCATTGAAGCAAATAAGGATGACAAGAGTATGCTCATGCATGTAATGCAGGAAGCACAGGGTATCTACGGTTACCTTCCTTATGAGGTTCAGGTTATGATTGCAGAAGGTATGGATGTTCCACTTGAAAAGGTTTACGGAGTATCAACTTTCTACGCACAGTTCTCACTTTCTCCAAAGGGTAAGTACAACATTTCAGTTTGTCTTGGTACAGCTTGTTATGTTAAGGGTGCACAGGACCTTGTTGACAAAATCACAGAACAACTCGGTATCGGTCCTGACGAATGTACAGAAGATGGTAAATTCTCACTTGAGGCTTGCCGTTGTATCGGTGCTTGTGGTCTTGCTCCTGTTCTTACAGTAAATGATGAAGTTTACGGTAAGCTTGTGGGTGACGACATCCCTGGTATCCTTGAAAAATATATGGCATAATGAGAGAACTATCTCTTAATATTTTAGACATTGCTCAGAATTCAATAACTGCAGGTGCTCCGCTCATAACGATTGAGGTTAGTGAAAACACTACCCAACATACCTTGCTTATCGGTATTTACGATAACGGTAAGGGTATGAGTGAGGAACAGCTGAGAAGTGTTATTGACCCATTCTTTACAACAAGAACAACCCGAAAGGTTGGTATGGGAATTCCACTTTTCAAAATGGCAGCAGAGCAAACGGGTGGAAGACTTGAAATTAAGTCAGAACTCGGTGTCGGAACAGAAGTCCGTGCATATTTTATGACGGACAGCGTTGATTTTACACCACTTGGTGATGTGGCATCAACGGTTCAGATGCTCATAACAATGAATACTGACCGTGACTTTGTTTATAAACATACAGTTGACGGAAAAGAATTTGTTGCTGATACTCGTGAAATCAAAGCAATTCTTGGCGATGTTCCACTTGACACTTATGAAGTATCACAGTGGCTTATTGAATTTATTAAAGAAAACACGGAGGTGCTCTATAAATGAAAACTCTTGCAGAGCTTATGGCTATTAAAGAAGCAACAATGCAAAAGATGACGGTTCGTGAAGATACAGGCGATGATGCAATCCGTATCGTTGTTGGTATGGCTACTTGCGGTATTGCAGCAGGTGCTCGTCCGGTGCTTAATGCTTTTGTTGATGAAGTTGCAAAAAGAAATCTTAAAGGCGTTACAGTTTCACAGACAGGTTGTATCGGTATGTGCCAGTACGAACCAATCGTTGAAGTGATTCAGCCGGGTAAAGATAAAGTAACATATGTAAAAATGACTGCTGATAAAGTAGCAAAGGTTGTTAATGACCATATCGTTAACGGTAACCCTGTTGCTGAATATACAGTTAAATAAGGAGGAAACATAATGTATCGTTCACACGTACTTGTTTGCGGCGGTACCGGTTGTACCTCTTCAAACAGCCAGGCAATTATTGATGCTCTTGAAGCTCAGATTGCTGAAAAAGGATTAAGTGAAGAAATCAAGGTTATCAGAACAGGTTGTTTTGGTCTTTGTGCTCTTGGTCCAATTATGATTGTTTATCCTGAAGGAAGCTTCTATTCACAGGTTCAGGTTGAAGATATTCCTGAAATCGTTGAAGAACACCTTCTCAAGGGTAGAATTGTTACAAGACTTCTCTATGATGAGACTGTAACAGACACAGAAATCAAATCTCTTAATGAAACAAACTTCTATGCTAAGCAGGAACGTGTTGCTCTTCGTAACTGTGGTGTTATTGACCCTGAAAATATCGATGAGTACATAGCTTATGACGGTTATCAGGCTCTTGCTAAGTGCCTTACAGAATACAAACCGGAAGACGTTATCAATGTTATTAAAGAATCAGGACTTCGTGGCCGAGGCGGTGGCGGATTTCCAACAGGTCTTAAGTGGAGCTTCTGTGCTGCTAATGCTGCTGACCAGAAGTATGTTGTTTGTAACGCTGACGAAGGTGACCCGGGTGCATTCATGGACCGTTCAGTTCTTGAAGGAGACCCACACTGTATCATCTAAGCTATGGCTATCTGTGGTTATGCAGTAGGTGCTACAGAAGGTTATGTTTATGTTCGTGCTGAATATCCAATCGCAGTTAACAGACTTCAGATTGCTATTGACCAGGCTCGTGAATATGGTCTTCTCGGTAAGAATATTTTCAATTCAGGTTTCGACTTCGACCTTCATATCCGTCTTGGTGCCGGTGCTTTCGTTTGTGGTGAAGAAACAGCTCTTATGACATCAATCGAAGGTAACCGTGGTGAACCAAGACCTCGTCCGCCATTCCCGGCAGTTAAGGGTCTTTTCGGCAAACCAACAGTTGAAAACAACGTTGAAACATTTGCTAACGTACCACAGATTATTCTCAAGGGTGCTGACTGGTTCGCATCTATGGGTACAGAAAAATCAAAGGGTACTAAGGTATTTGCTCTCGGTGGTAAGATTAATAATACAGGTCTTGTTGAAGTTCCTATGGGTACAACTCTCCGTGACGTTATTTACGAAATCGGTGGCGGTATTCCAAACGGTAAAGCATTCAAGGCTGCTCAGACAGGTGGTCCTTCAGGCGGTTGTATCCCTGCATCACTTCTCGACACAGCAATCGACTTTGATAACCTTACAGCAATCGGCTGTATGATGGGTTCAGGTGGTCTTATCGTAATGGACGAAGACAACTGTATGGTTGACATCGCTAAGTTCTTCCTTGACTTCACAGTTGATGAATCTTGCGGTAAGTGTACTCCATGCCGTATCGGTACAAAGAGACTTCGTGAAATGCTCGAAAAGATTACTGACGGTAAGGCAACACTTAAAGACCTTGACGAGCTTGAAGAACTTTGCTACTACATCAAAGAAAACTCACTTTGCGGTCTTGGTCAGACAGCTCCAAACCCTGTTCTTGCAACTCTTAAATTCTTCCGTGACGAATATGTAGCTCACGTAGTTGATAAGACTTGTCCGGCTGGCGTTTGTAAGAAGCTTGTTAAGTACGAAATCGTTGCTGACGCTTGTAAGGGTTGTACACTCTGTGCAAGAAAGTGCCCTGTTGGTGCTATCACAGGTACAGTTAAGAACCCACACGAAATTGATGCTAATAAGTGTATCAAGTGTGGCGTATGTATTGATTCTTGTAAGTTTAATGCAATTATTAAGAAATAAGGAGAGTGCAAGATAATGGTAAATATTTTAATTAACAATAGACCTTATTCAGTACCTAAGGGCAGCACTATCCTTGAAGCTGCTCGTTATGCGGGTATTGAAATCCCAACACTTTGCTACCTTAAGGACATCAACCAGATTGGTGCTTGTCGTATGTGTATGGTAGAAGTTAAGGGTGCAAGAAGCCTTGTTGCTGCTTGCGTATTCCCTGTAAATGAGGGAATGGAAATCTTCACAAATACAGAAAGAGTAAGACATTCAAGAAAATTAACTCTTGAACTTATCCTTTCAAATCATGACAGAAAATGTCTTTCATGTGTACGTAGTGCAACTTGCGAACTTCAGAAGCTTTGCAAGGAATTCGGCGTAGATGTTGAAGACCGTTATGACGGTGAAATGGTTCGTTACAATTTCGACGATTCAGCAGCTCATATGGTAAGAGATAACAACAAGTGTATCCTTTGCCGTCGTTGTATCGCAGCTTGTGACCAGCAGGGTATTTCAGTTATCGGTGCTAATGCTCGTGGTTTTGATACACACGTAAGCTCAGCATTTGATAAGGACCTTGCAGATGTTTCATGTATCTCTTGTGGTCAGTGTATCGTTAACTGCCCAACAGGTGCTATCGTTGAAAAGGATGATACAGATAAGGTTCTTGCAGCAATCAACGACCCTGAAAAGTTCGTTATTGTTCAGACTGCTCCTTCAATCCGTGCAACTCTCGGTGAAGCATTCGGTATGCACATCGGTACAAACGTTGAAGGTAAAATGGTTGCAGCACTTCGTCGCCTTGGCTTCGACAAGGTATTTGACACAGACTTTGCAGCTGACCTTACAATTATGGAAGAAGCTAACGAGCTTATCGAAAGAGTTCAGAATGGCGGAACACTTCCAATGATTACATCTTGCTCACCAGGTTGGATTAAGTACTGTGAACACTATTATCCAGAACAGATTCCTCACCTTTCAAGCTGTAAATCACCACAGCAGATGTTTGGTGCAATCATGAAGACATACTATGCTGAAAAGCTTGGTATGGACCCTAAGGATATGGTTGTTGTTGGTATCATGCCATGTACAGCTAAGAAGTTTGAAACTCAGCGTGACGACCAGAATGCAGCAGGTGTTCCTGATGTTGATATTGCTCTTACAACAAGAGAACTTGCTCGTATGATTGAAAGCGCAGGTATCTTCTTCAAGCATCTTCCTGATGAAGAATTTGACCAGCCATTCGGCGAAAGCACAGGTGCATCAACAATCTTCGGTGCAACAGGTGGCGTTATGGAAGCTGCTCTTCGTACAGCAGTTGAAAAGCTTACAGGCGAAACACTCCAGGATGTTGACTTCACAGCAGTTCGTGGTATGGACGGCGTTAAGGAAGCTGAATATGATGTAGCCGGTAAGAAGATTAAGGTTGCAGTAGCTTCTGGTACAAAGAATGCTAAGGTTCTTATGGACCAGATTAAAGCAGGTACAAGCGAATATCTCTTCATCGAGATTATGGGTTGTCCTGGCGGTTGTATCAACGGTGGTGGTCAGCCAATTCAGCACGCTGTTGTTCGTAACTTCGTTGACCTTAAGGCTCGTCGTGCAGAAGCACTTTACACAGCTGACAGAAATAACGCAGTTAGAAAGTCACATGAAAACGAAGCTATCAAGACTCTTTATACAGAGTACCTTGGTAAACCGGGTAGCCACAAGGCTCATGATATTCTTCACACATCATATGTGGCAAGAAAGAAATATTAATTTCTTGAATAACTAAAAATGGACGGGGAGTACATTTCTGTGCTTCCCGTTTTTTAGGAAATTATAAATCTATGAAATCAAATACTTATAATATGACAACGGGTAATCCGTTGAAAATAATCATAACCTTTGCAATCCCCATAATGCTTACAAGTCTCGTGCAACAGTTTTATAATGTTGCAGATACATATATTGTAGGTAAATATATATCGGATGATGCTCTTGCTGCAGTTGGTGCAGTAGGGCCTATGAGTGGTTTGCTTGTAGGTCTTGCTATGGGTCTTACAGATGGTTTTTCTATTCCTGTTGCCCAGTCATTTGGAGCAGGGGATAAAAAGCTTACAAATCACTATGCGGGAAATGCAATTTCCCTGACTATTATTGCAACTGTTGTGATGACAGTAATTTCATTTATATTTATGAAACCCATTCTTCGGATTATGGGTACACCGACTAATATTTTTAAGGATGCCTATACCTATGTAATGATAAATTATCTGGGTATGTTTACAAGAACAATTTATAATGTTCTGGCAGGAATCCTTCGTGCTTTGGGTGACAGTAAATCACCGCTTATGTTTTTGTCAGTTTGTGCAGTGGCAAATGTTGTGTTTAATTACATTACAATTGTACCGTTGAAAATGGGTGTGTTTGGTGCTGCAATTTCAACTGTATTTGCACAATTAATATCTTGCGTAATGTGTATAATATATGTGAGAAAACGAAACGATATTATATTTATTTCTCGTGAGAATTTTAAAATTAAGAAAAAAACTGCTGTATTGATGCTTACAATGGGTGTTCCGAGAGCATTACAGTATTCAATAACAAGTATCGGGTCAATGGTTCTTCAGACTACAATCAATTCATACGGCTCATCCTATGTAGCCGGGTGGACTGTTGCAAACAAGCCTGAATTACTTGCTAATATTCCACTTTCTGCAACAGGTGTTGCTGTTGCAACTTTTTCAGGACAAAATTTTGGCGCAGGTAAAATGGACAGAGTCCGTAAAGGTGTTCGTAGTGCATTAATCTTTTCAGGATGTATATCGGTTGTGATGTCACTGATTCTTTATGTTTTCGGTGATGATATTTCAAAACTGTTCCTTGATAGTGAAAATGCAGATGCTTTATTTGCATCAAAAACATATTTACAAACTATTGCCATTTTCTATTTTGCACTTACAGTATTATTTATTTTCAGAAATGCATTACAAGGAATCGGCAAAAGCTATGTTTCAATGATGGCAGGTGCTTCTGAGTTGGTAGGCAGATTGATTGCCGCCTTGATTTTGTCACATTTTTTTGGATTTGCAGGTGTGTGTTTAGCATCACCATTTGCTTGGATTTTGGCGGATATACCTTTGTTGATAATATATTATCTGAAGGTTATAAAGAGAAAGGATAAAAAATGTTTAAGAAATTAACTGTACTGTTGATAGTTTTGTCAATGCTATTTGCTTTATCCGGTTGTGTCGGATTCAACAAGCCTGAAGAAACAACAACCGAATCTACAACTTCGGTTCCTACTGTTAAGGTAACGATTCCTGAAGGATATACTTTATTGCGAATTTCATGGCTTTTAGAGGAAAAAGGGCTTTGCGATTCTGACGAATTCATAAATCTTGCTCAGACCTATGACCAGTGGATAGATTTTACAAAATATCCATTTTTATCAGATTTAAAAAATCAGGAAAATCTCTGTTTTGCATTGGAAGGCTATATTTTTCCGTTGACCTATGAAGTTCCTGAAACAGCAACGGCAAAAGATATCCTTATTATGTTCCTTGACGGAACAAAATATATGTTTAATGAGGAATTTCAGAAAAAGGTGGTTGACAGTGGCTTTACACTCCACGAAATTCTTACATTAGCATCAATTATTGAAAAAGAAGCAGCGCTTTCTGAACAAAGACCGATGATTTCTTCTGTTATTCACAATAGAATTGAAGAAGGAATGCGAATTCAGTGCGACCCAACTGTTAAATATTGTGATAATGTTATCAAGGTTCAATATCCTGAAAAGTATAAGTATTTCACAGAATATTACAGCACTTATGAATGTAACGGACTTATGGCTGGCCCAATCTGCAATCCGGGTATGGAATCCATTGAAGCAGCACTGAGTCCTGCTGAAACGGACTATCTTTACTTTATCATCGGTACGGTTGAGCCTTATGAAGCAAAGTATTCGTATACATTTAAGGAACATGATGCATTCTGGAGAGCAAATAAAAACAGATTAACAGGAAAATAAAATTCCATATCAGAAAAAATTAAGGTGAGGTTTTTCCTCACCTTTTTTTATGTAAATTATAATTTATCGGTGTAATTGGTTATTAATTTGGATATGAATCGTAGGGGACGCTGCCCACATCGTCCCGTCCCAAAGTGTACTGTTTACCTACTGCGGGCGGATGTGGGCATCCGCCCCTACAAAGGTTTTTGTTTCTATCTTAATTTCATATCACCCCGATAAACTCCGATTTGTATATGCAAACAAAAAAGGACTCAACCCTTTCGGATTGAGTCCCATTTTTATTTAATATGAAAACTTTTAATTAGTCTTCTTTTGGAGCATAGAGAGCCTGAAGACGAACAAGGTGTTCATATCTTTCCTTAGCAACTTCTTCAGACTGAGCGAAGAGAGCTTCTGCTCTTTCTGGGAATGCACGAGAAAGTGATGAGTAACGAGCTTCGTTCATAAGGAAGTCACGATAGCTTGCCTTTGCTTCCTTGCTGTCAATTGAGAATGGGTTCTTGCCCTGAGCCTTGAGAGCTGGGTTGTAACGGAACATGTTCCAGTAACCACAGTCAACAGCCTTCTTCATTTCAGCCTGGCAGTTAACCATACCACCCTTGATTGAGTGCATTTCACAAGGAGCGTAAGCGATGATGATTGAAGGACCATTGTAAGCTTCAGCTTCTGTGATAGCCTTAATTGTCTGGTTGTTGTCAGCACCCATAGCAATCTGTGCTACGTAAACATAACCATAGCTCATTGCGATTTCAGCAAGGCTCTTCTTAGCGATGCCCTTACCTGCAGCAGCGAACTGTGCAACCTGACCGATGTTAGAAGCCTTAGAAGCCTGACCACCTGTATTTGAGTAAACTTCAGTATCGAATACCATGATGTTTACATCTTCACCGGCAGCGAGAACGTGGTCAACACCACCGAAACCGATGTCGTATGCCCAACCGTCACCACCGAAAATCCATACAGATTTCTTTGAAAGGTATTCTTTATTATCGAGAATGTCTTTCTTAGCTTCACAACCACAATCGAAGCCTTCAAGAGCAGCAACGAGAGCGTTTGTAGCAGCTGTATTCTTAGCACCGTCTTCAAGAGTTGCAAGGTATTCGTTAGCAGCTTCAACTACATTTGCAGGAGCATTGCAGTTTGCAACGATTGATTCAACCTTAGAGATAAGACGGTCTCTGATAGCCTTCTGACCAAGGTACATACCGTAACCGTGTTCAGCGTTATCTTCAAAGAGTGAGTTAGCCCATGCAGGACCGTGACCATCTTTGTTTACTGTATATGGTGATGTTGCAGCAGGACCACCCCAGATTGATGAACAACCTGTAGCATTTGAAATGTACATTCTGTCACCAAAGAGCTGTGTGATAAGTCTTGCATAAGCTGTTTCAGCACAACCTGCACATGAGCCTGAGAACTCGAGGAGTGGAGTCTTGTACTGGCTACCGATAACTGTGTTATCAGCAACATCTTCTTTAACTGTTACATTTTCAACCATGTACTGGAATGCATCCTGTTTGTAGTCCTGGCTTTCACGAGAAACCATCTTGAGTGAAGCAGTAGGACAAACGCCAACGCAAACTCCACAACCCATACAGTCGAGTGGAGAAACAGCAAGTGAGTACTTGTAAACGCCCTTGCCCTTACCAGCCTTCTTGTCAACTATCTGTGCAGATTCAGGAGCATTTGCAGCCTCTTCTTCTGTAAGAAGGTATGGACGAATTGTAGCATGTGGACATACATATGAACACTTGTTACACTGTGCACAAGTAGCAGCATCCCATTCAGGAACGAGAACTGCAACGCCACGCTTTTCATAAGCAGCAGCACCCTGTTCGAACTGACCGTCAACGTGGTCCATAAATTCAGAAACAGGAATTGAGTCACCATCCATCTTGCCTACTGGAAGCATGATGTTGTCAACCATCTTAACGAGCTTTTCAGCACCCTTAGAAGCAACAGCTTCTGCTGTGTCAACTGCATTTGCCCAGTCAGCAGGAACGTCAATCTTAACGAATGCACCGAAACCTGCGTCGATAGCCTTATGGTTCATGTCAACGATATCCTGACCCTTCTTAAGGAACTTCATAGCAGCCTGCTTCATGTAAGCAATAGCGTCATCCTTAGGAAGAACGTTTGCAAGAGCAAAGAATGAAGCCTGAAGGATTGTGTTTGTACGCTTGCCAAGACCGATTTCAGCAGCAAGGTCGATAGCGTTAACTGTGTAAAGCTGAACATTGTTTTCAGCAATATATTTCTTTGTTTCAGCATTAAGCTTTGCGCTAAGTTCGTCAGCACTCCACTGGCAGTTGATAAGGAATACACCGCCCGGCTTAACGTCCTGAACCATCTTGAAGCCTTTTTCAACATAAGATGGGTTGTGACATGCTACGAAGTCAGCCTTGTTGATGTAGTATGGGCTCTTGATTGGGCTGTCGCCGAAACGAAGGTGAGAAATTGTGATACCACCTGTTTTCTTTGAGTCATACTGGAAGTAAGCCTGAACATATTTGTTTGTGTGGTCACCGATAATCTTGATAGAGTCTTTGTTTGCACCAACAGTACCGTCACCGCCAAGACCCCAGAATTTGCATTCGATTGTGCCTTCTGCAGCTGTGTTAGGAGCTGGTTTCTCTTCAAGTGAAAGGTGAGTAACGTCGTCGTGGATACCAAGAGTAAACTGACGAGCAGGAGTTTCATTGTTAAGGTGTTCAAATACAGCAAATACGCTTGATGGAGGTGTGTCTTTTGAACCAAGACCGTAACGACC
>JAZSHP010000121.1:0-26407 GCA_045533355.1 Candidatus Fimenecus sp. | reverse complement strand
TACAAGTCCTCTATACTGCAACCCCATTTCAATTCACCTCGATTATAAATTTGCTTTTCAGCATATTTCAAGTATATCATAAAAAATTTGATATGTCAAATGCCGAATTTTAGGCTTTATAATATACGCGCACGACTTAATTATGTGCCTAATAGTAAATATAATATTATATTATAATATATTAATATTTATTATTATCAAATATCCCGTAGGGATATTTGGCGACCACACCTCAAAGGGTGTGTCGCTCAAAACAAGAAATAATTTCGGGAATAAATTCTTCTTCAATAAGTCTTTCCAACATAGTAAGGTGCTTACAAATCTGCTCATTTTTGTTTAGCTCAATTCTTGTGAGAACCGGAATACTAAACACAGTTTCTTTCCAGTTTATAACTATATCAGGGATTTGTCTGCACCTGCATATTCTGTCAACTGGATTCATAAAAAAGTCGTACACTTTATCTCCATACATAAAATTTTTCACACAAAACTTTATCTTACTTACCGACTTAAACAGTTTAGTGTTATCTGGTCCTTTATGCTGTTCACCTCTAACTATCATTTCATAATGGAAAATAGCATTGTTTACATTGATAGCTTGTGTACTGTTTATAAGGGGCATTTCCCAAAGCACAAGGGTATTGATATTAGGTGGGTACTTATCCGCTTTTATAGGTCGTTTTTCTGTTGTGTTTGGTTGTCTTTCACAAACAGATTTTTTCATAGGATTACTCATTTTATTATATTCTCCCTTAAATACTTTTTCATAAACTTAAAAGCTACCGCTCTGCGGTCTGGTATAACTCCCACAAACTTGGTACTTTTACTGCTCTTTGATAGCATTTCTTTTACCTTTTGAAAGCTCTGGTCTATAAGGGGGGGTGAATAGAGGTCGCTCCTGCAAAGATGAATATACTTATATACTCCGGATTCTATATTGCGAATTATGCAACCCAAGAAATCTTCATAAATAGGAACAGCCTTGCATACATTTTCACCAAAGGAAAACAACACTGAATCAGGTCTTTTGCACCATTTACAAATAGTATCGGGGTACTGTTCTTTTACAAGTCTCAGCCAGTTATCACAGCAAGGAATACTACCATTAGTGTAGTAATAATCGTGGTGAAAATCAATATTAGTTATGCACAAAGGGTCTGTATCTCTGACTTTCTCTTTGATATACTTAACTACATTGTACATTTCTCCGTGATTTTCAGATATGAAAGATATATCCACTGTTGGTATAGAATCACTCAGGACAGAGATTAGTAGCTGAACACTGTCCCAATCTACCTCAATTTTAGGACACTCAATATCAAGCCATTTTGAGTTATCTGGCTCTGACTTTAGTCTACCGTCGGTTATGTCTGGGAAATACTTGTCTCTAACCTCTAAAGAAGCGTGGAAGAAGTAGTCCCAATCAATAGTAAGAATCTGTGACATAATTAATCACTCCTTATTAAATTTGATAGTATTATCATAACACACTTTTGAATTTTTGTAAAATTAAAGGAGCAGTCTCCTGCTCCCTTGTAGTTATTGGTTATCTGGTTTTACTTCCACTATCTCTTTTTCGGGTTCGCTCTTATTCATCAGATTGCTAAATAGCTTCTCCATTATTCCTCCGCTCTGTGGATTGGTGATTGAAGTTGTGGTTTCTTCTGTACCGTCAGCTTTTACAACTTTAGTTTGTTTAAGGACTTCTGCACTACCATTTTCATACATAGATTTGAGCATATTCATATAGCGGATATTTGATTCCATAAGACCTGAAACAGTAGGGTCAATAGTACCATTTAACGTTTCTATAATCATAGCTTTCTGCATACGAACCATATTATACTCTACTATACCTTGCATAGATTGAATAATATCGCTCATATCTCTTGTAGAAAAGCGGTTGAACATCTTGTTATAGGCACATACATAACCAGATTTATACTCAGGGCATTTTGCCGCAGCGTAGCAGGTGTCACAAGCCAGTTTAGGGTATTTGCTTGAATACAACTGTTTAGGACGATGCACAGCTACTTGACCTTTTAAAAACTTTCCGTTGCTGTCAAAAGTCGGGACTATCTCTGCTTTTCTGTATATCTCCTCATCAAGCTCATCTATCTCAGGCGCACCCTCAGAAGATTTGTCGGGGAGAAGATTTTTTAAGCGTTCCCTAACTTCTTCGGGAGAAAGTTCAACAAGTTCTGTGTCATCTTCCTCTACATAGCTATCACGCTCTTTTATAGTACGGTCAAAGTTTGTGCCGAGCTGTAATAGTCTGTCATTCTCTCCGGCAACACAACTTCCGAAAAAGTCTTTAAGGTCTTGTATCTTAGTTTCCTTATCAGGAACAATACGATTTATATAGAAATCGTGGAGGTCATTTATAAAGGATTCCTGCTCATCTTCGCTGTACCATTCGTGCATTGATTTATGCTCTTCGTCACCCCAAGTAACAAAGGTAACTACATCATACAGGAGATTAAAAGCTCCCTCATAATCTGGGTTGATATTACACTTAGCACAGTATTCTTTCAACCCTTCTTCGTCCTTTTTGTCAAACCAATCCGGGTTCGGGAAGAAATCAGAAGGAAGATTATTTATATCCTTTTTAGTGGCTCTTGCTTTGAACCAGTACATTTTAGACTTTAGTCTTTCTCGCACAAACTTTTCTGCGGCAATAAAAGCATAAGCATTTACCCTTATAAGTTCTGTTTTATCTTCTTCCAAAATTTTATCAAAATCGAATTTTACATCATATTTTGCTATTGCAGGAAAAGCCTTACTCTGAAATTCAGTTTTCTTTATACGACTCATCTTAGTTTCATTCCAAACTGAAATTTCTCCATATTTTAAACCTACATTCCAAGTAGTAGAATCTACTGTATAGAAAGGTAATTGAGTAAGGAGGGAGGTATTAGTAGAAGCCATACCTTGAACAAGAGTATTGTACTTTTCTGCTACCCTGAACATATCTCTAAAATTGTCCTGTGATTCACCGTCTATTCTAAGAGACATACCTACATAAGGGTAACGCTTACACATATATTCCCACTGCTCTATTCCCTCATCGTGGTACATAAAGCACACTGGAATACCTGTTCGGAGCATAAAAGGCTCAAAATATTTCTTTCTCCATTCATATACTTTTTCATTTCCTACAAGGTATTGCAAATCAAGGTCGGCAATAGCAAATATTTGAGATTTATGCTTTTCAGCCCATAAAAGATATGCCCTTATTTGTTCTTCCCACTGTTCAACAGTATAGTTTTCAAATTTAGGGTCGTTCATATATGTAAAAGCACCGGAATCTATAAAGAGGTGCATATCGTCATACTTTTTTAACTGACTATAACCCTTTCCTTTAAGATACTCATAGGACATAAGGAAATTTCTTACACCTAAGTCATAAAGAATATCGAGATAGGATTCATACTCTACTCCTGAGAAAAATATTGAAAGGGGTCGGGTATAGTCCATTACTTGTCTCAGGTCAGTGAACTTAGGCTTTTCAGATATTTCTTCCGACTTAGCTTTCTTTTTCAGAAGTTTCATACAGGTGTACCTCCGAAATCACAGCTAACATAGAATCCACTGTTAGAATTTCTGCTATCTTTTACATAGTGCGTTTCTGTCTCACAGTCGCTTTCTGCACCTCTGCACAGTACACAGCAATGGACAGCACTCATAGTAACACTGATATATTCGGGGTCGAGAAGATTGTATAAATACTCACCTATTTCTTTAGTAAGTCTCTCCTGTAACTGAGGTTTTCTGGAGAAGTATTTTACTACCCGGGGAATTTTGGATAAACCAATAATCTTGTCTCTGGGGATATAGGTCACTGTACACTCACCAATAAAGGGTAGCCAGTGATGCTCACACATAGAGCTAAACTTTATTCCGCTCATAGTAACAGGGGAGTGATTTCCGTCACTGCTGAATACTTTCATTCGGGAATTAAGCTCTTCAATATTGTTGTTATTCCGACTGCTGAACAGCTCATTACAGTACATCTTTGCTATCCTGAGAGGTGTATTTTCATTGCTCTCTGTCTTCTCTATACCGAGAATTTCTGAGATAGCTTCGATATGCTTTTTGATTTCTTCTACTTTATTGTCAATCATAAAATTACCTCCTTGATTTCTGCTTTGAATAGACATTAAATGCGGTTGACACCTATATTATACACTATTAGGCACAAAAAAACAATACCTCACCCGAAATTTTATCGAGTGAGGTATCATTACAGGAGAATGGTTGAAATTAGCGAGGGAAATCGAGTTTACCTACACAAGCAGGATTGCTCCGGCGAGAGGGAGTATTGATAGGCTTATCGTGAAGAACAGCCTTTCCTGCTGCTACTTGGTCTGCAATACACTCTTTAGCCTTATTAAAACGAACTGGGTCAGATTTGAGTTCCTGATAACGTCTGAGGACATTAGCATCTTCTCTTACTTCCCAATCATATTTTTCATTATACATAATTACTTACCTCTCCTTCTTGTCCGGGCAGTTGTTACAGGATTATAAACGGCCCTCAAAAATTCGCCCATTGTTTTAGCATTAGAAACTCTTGCAGAATTTGATTGTCTACTTGAAGTAGATGCAACAGCTCCGCCATTTGTCTGAGTAGTAGGAATCTTTCCAGAAATGGCTATTTCTAATGCTTCGTTTCCTGACATACCCTGACCTGCTGAACCTACATATTGTCTGAATAATTTTTGCTGTTTAGGTGTAAGGTCGCCCTTATTGGAAACCCTTCCTGTATGCAACCTGTTATTAGGATTTTTGACCACTTTTGCCTTAGTAGTGCTTGCAGCATTATCAAAGACAGAATTTAAAGTAGTTGATGCTTGTTGTCTCTTAGCACGTTCAACAAGACCATCTGCTTTCTTTTTTCTGCTTGGGTCAGCTTTTCTATCACTATTAGCTTTAGTCATAGCTTTACTCGCAGGAGACTTTTCTGCCTGTTTAGCTTGTAATCTTGCTTTAAGGTCAGCCTGAGAAGATTTATTTGAGGGTAAGTCATTGAGTGTACTTCCTATGAACTTAGCAGGACCTTGTGTTATCTTACCAGACTTTCCGTCAATGAAAACGTGTACACCATTTATAGTGACCCACCCACTTTGTTTTGCCATTTTATATTCACTCCTTATAGAACTTCACCCCCAACATAGTGTGGGGGTGATGTAGCTTTGTGTTTAGAAGTTGAGGTTATTAGCCACGACCTCTTGTACGGGTTACTACTCTTGCAGTACGACCTCTTGTACGAGCAGTAGCACCGATATCAGACATACCTGTACGTCTAAGGTATGCACCCATACCTTCACCCGGACGAGGAGCAGGACGGTTAGCATTGAATGTACCTGCCTGACCCCTTCTTGTACGCTCTGCGGCTGTACCTCTGTTAGCTAAACCACTTGTAGCGTGTGCTGTAAGCATCAGTTTCATCATTATTTTTCACTCCTTTAATATTATTAGTTGAAATAGCTTAACCATAGGTTATTACTTGCCAAAAAGGACAATGTGCAAGTAAAAACTATTCCACTAATCATATAATAACAAATTACTATACAAAAGTCAATAGGGGTACTAAAAATTTATTTTATCATACACCTTTTTATACTGAGTAATTGCTTCACAATCAGGACAAGTACCACAAGGCTTATTATTAACAGGTACATCACAAGAACAAAAACTATCAGGGCTAATGTTATAGTAAGCACCAGTAGTAAATAAATCCTCTTTATAGTATTTTATTAAAGGGGTTTTGAATGATAGACCGAACTCTTTGCAAAGTTTGTCCATTCTTTTAGAAAACCTTACACTTGCATCAGGGAACATATCTACTCCGTCTTTTATAAAAGCCATAGATACAGTATTAGCTCCAATGCTTTGTGCATAAGAAACAGCATAAGCCGCAAAAATTAGATTTCTTGCTTCAAGGTATTTTACATTTACAGACTTAAAATCCTGTTTGTAAAATTCACTTTTAGTCCAATCAATTGCAGGTAAAGATATAACTTTATGTGAAACACAAAATTTATCTGCATTATACTTAGCCTTTTCTGCTGTAATCTTGTCATTATTTTGTCCATAAGAAAAATAGAGGGAGTGTAGCTCTTTATCCCCACTATCGTGTAAGAGTTTGAGTAAAAAAGTGCTATCAAAACCTCCACTATTTAATACGACTATCTTTTCCACTTTAATTACTCCTTTCAGTCTGAATTGTACCACCATTCTTGTGGTAGGTCATACTTTACACTGATTAAAGACTTTGCCATTTCTTCGAGCAGTGCGTGTTCATTCATATCAAGATAACACTGTTCATAACTGCAATTATCATCATCAAAACCTACAAGGTTATATTTGAGGTGCAGCAGTTCGTGTACCACTGTTTCTTCATCGCAGGACTTTACAATCCCGTCTTTTCTCTGCTGTTCTGTCAGCTTTGCTACATTGATAACAGAGGAATGAGTTTCGTGTACAAAGTGATTTTCTCCGGCGTGGTTAGGGATTTCTTTGGAGTCAACTAAATGAGCGACTATCCACCAGTTATTAAGAAACAGCTTTGACTGCCACCACTTCACACACTCATTCAGCTCTCGGTCATTCTTAAAGACCATAACAGGCTCAGTACGGTCTTTCATTATTTCAGTATCAATATATTTCTGCATTACATTACATTACTCCTATAACTTTGTGCATCTGTAACTGTACCCTTACATTATACATCTTATCAGAAAGCAACCACGTTACAAGCTCTCCGCCATTGGGACAGAACCACTCTGCAAGTCTGTACTTAAACACAGGACTAACAAGAATTTTAGCCGCAGTAGGGTAGTTTTTGAGAACTTTCTTCATAAATTCATAATCATTCCTGTCGCTGATTACAAACTTTACTTCATCATTCGCCCTGAGAAGCATTAGGTTCTCATAGATGTTTTTGTCAGATACTCCACTTGACGGACACTTTATATCCATAACAAACTTCAAGTCTCTGGGGTAGTAAAGGTCGGGAATAGGTGTGCAACCGTTAGTCTCGATTGCTACTTTACAGCCATAATCTGATATAAGTTCAAGAGCTAACTGGTACACCTCATCACACTGTATCATAGGTTCTCCACCAGTAATACAGATATTCTTGCACTCAAAAGACATTGCTTTCTGCACCAGATGTTCAACGGAAATCCTGTGTCGGTCACATTTTCTCTGAGGTTGGTCGCAATAACTACACTTTACATTACAACCATATAACCGGATAAAAACACAAGGGAGACCTGCCCCTGTGCTTTCACCCTGTATACTTAAAAATACTTCGTGATAGTTAAGAACACCCTCAGAGAGATTATTAACAATGCTCTCCTCTGTATTCTGCATAGCTATCCTCCGTTTCCCACAACTTAACACTTTCTACTTGTACAGAAGCTCCTAACTTGGTTTGGAGGTCATAGAAAATATGAACAGCCATAACTTCTGCCGTAGGAAGTATAAAGTGGTCGTTAAGATTTGAATGGTCGTACACCTCAACGATAGACTTTATGTGTCTCTTTAACTCTGAAAAATCTATCACCATTCCCTCTTTTGCAAGAATGGGTTCATCATTCTGGAAAGCTCTGGTAATAGATTCAGTATCTATGCCACCACTTACAGTCACTTCTAACTTATAAGAGTGTCCGTGAAGTCTACTGCACTTTCCGTCATAGTTCGGAAGTGAATGTGCCGCTTCAAAAGTATATCGCTTAGTTATTCTTACTCTTTCTAACATCTTTAATTACCTCCTACTGAACAATGAGATAAGCTACCATTACAGTACGCACATTATTGTTCTCTGAAATTTCATCAAATCCGGGTTTTATATAGAGGTCTTTTCCCTTTGCAGCTAAAATACCTCTTGCACTTGCAACGGCTTTGAACATCTGGTTTACTGCACCTGCACCTACCGCTCTCACTTCAACATCACAGTTTTCTTCGATGCTTATTACAATGCTACCCGATAACTGCGGAACTGAGGACGTAGATGACACCTTGATTATTTTCTTGGTCTTGCTCATTATCTTCTTCCTTTCTTGCCGATGATTACAGCAACAACTTTATCACTACTAAAAGTGCCATAGTGTCTGCTGTCAGCACTTACTTTTCGATTGTCACCTAAAAAGAAGTATTCAATAGAATTTGAGGAAGTATTGTATATCTTCCTGTAAAGTCTCTTGATTATGAAGTAAGGCTCTCCGTTTTCTTCATTTCTCAGGTGAATTACATATATTCTTCCTGTCTTGCAGTTTTTCTTATTAAACAATCTGCTCCCTATTACTATTTCTCCCTCTTTGAAAGTCGGGTACATTGAATCTCCGTCAATTCTTATGATAGGGAACAGTGCAAAGAAGCCAAATGTAGCAAAGAAAAGTCCGAACAGGATAAACAGAATCTTTACTATCACTTCTTGTCCTTTCTCATTATGCTTTTCATAGTGAACATCTTTTCTGTATCACACAGATTAAAGAAGTCCTCTAACTTCATCACAATGTAGTCGGTGGAAGTTCCGTCTTTGTGCATAATAACACAAGGCTTTTTACCTTTAGGGCAGTCGCTTTCAGCTTGCTTTAGCCAAGCAGGTAAGCTCCAACTCTTAGCGTTCTTGCACTCAATATGAATATTGAGGTCAATGTCCTTGTTTGCAGAGACTACATCACCTCTAAATTCTTCGGCTTTCTCTGCGTTCTTTGCAAAGCCGCCGCTCTGAGGGGTGCGTACAAGGTCGATGCCAAAGAACTCTTTGAACTTCTTAGCAACAGTACGTTCAAATGAAGCTCCTTTGTTACGACTTCTTCTTCCTCGCTTGCTGTTCTGCTCTTTTTTGATTTCTTCGGCAGTTTTCGCTTCTGTTTTTCGCTTTAAATTCACTGTAATTACCTCTTTCTATAAATTAGGCTCGATGACCTTTAAGCACATTATATCACCTATTCAGAAAAAATGCAAGAGAAAAGGGAGAATTTTCATTCTCCCTTAACTATCAATCTATTGGCAAAGTTTTCTCTGCGGATTCTTTGTAGATATTCTCAAATAATTCCTTGTATTCAGAATAGAAAAGTTCCTCTGCCATTGAAGCTACTTTCTTCATATTAGGGTGAGGTGCGCCTGTTACACCACGACTTCTTAAATCAAAGAAATGGTTCATCTCATTGTAGTCTGCCGTCATTACTATGATAGTCTTAACATCAGTGGGGAGAACACCTCTTGCAAACTGAGCAGGTAAACCTTTATTAGTGAGTTCCATATATTCTTTCTCGGCTTTTTCAAGCGACTGCATATAGATTACTCGGCACTCAGGATTCCATTCTTCAAAAGTTGCCGGACGGATAAAGGTCAGCTCATTTCCGAACTTATCATTTGAGTAATTACAGTAGCGTGTGCTTTCCTGTGTATATGATGCTATTCTGTGACGCACCATTTCGTGAGAAACACCTCTGTCGGTGATAAACTTGAATGTGGTGTAAAGATGAGCCTTTGCTTCTTCCGGTGTAAGGTTTTTGTAGTCAAGAATATTTACAAGCTTTATCTCCCCTGTAAATTCGTGACAGTTCAGCTTCTTCATATCAAAGATTTCAGAAAGTCGGGGATAGTGCTTAATAAGAGCATTTTGTAAGTCATAATATCCCTGCTCTATAATAGCTCTGAGATTGCAGGAAATAAGTCTCCTTGTAATGTCTTTATGGTAAACATAAGTGCTGTTTACAAAAGGCTTTCCTCTGTAAGTAGAATATGCTCCCTCAAAGGTGAAAACTGCGTGTTCAAGTACAGATAAATGACCTCTCTTTATAAGACCTTTGATAAAAGCTGTCGCTGTATCTATGGTGTAGTCACTCTCAGACTTATAGCATATTCTTCCGATTTTCTCAATCTTGATAAGAGGATTTTCCTCTTTCATAATTTCTACACTTGACTCAATAAACTTCATAACACGATACTCCTTTTTCCATATTTATTGGTGTACCTACTGTTCCAGCACTTTCTGTACTGTCAGTGGCTTTGAAAAATTCTCGGGGAGGGGAAACATATACCTGAACATAGCATAGTTAGCAACATCAAGTAGATATTCAGTATTTCCTGTTTTCTTAAACTTTTCGAGGCACAATTCAAGTGAGCCTATTGCATCTACTCTTCCCTCCCCAAAATTTTTCTTTGCAGGACCATACTTAAAGAAACTTACCATTACTCTATTCTTTCGCTTCTCGTCAAAGTCAGTAGAGTATTCTTTGTTTATGTCCATTATTTAACCTCCTATTAATGCTGTGAGCGGAAAAGAGGGGCGTTAATTTTACTCTTCTCCTTATACTCTTTAGGTACATACTCACAAGCTATTTTCTTAACTTCTCCTGTTTCTTCGTCAGTAAACACTTTACAAGATACCATATTACATTCTTCGTTTAAAGTCTTACTGTCTATCAGCTTTATTAGCTCCATTACTTCACCTCCGCATCTTCGTTTATTCTGCTCTCAGTAGCACCTGTTTGGTACTGGTATTTACCATTGTAGGCTACCTTACAGGGGTTACTCATCTTGACAAATACAAGCTGTGCTATTCGCCTACCTACTTCAAGCTGAATAGTATTGTCGCTTGCATTAAAGAGTTCAAGAGTTATCTGACCTCTGAAACCGGGGTCAACCCAACCTGCATTTTGCACGAACAGACCCAGTCTGCCTATTGAGGAACGTCCCTCAACAAAGGCGGTAAGGTCATCGGGTAAAACTATGTACTCCTGTGTAGTTGACAGTATGAAAGAGTGCGGAGGGATAAAAATGTACTTACCCTGTAAAGGGTGGACTTCTGCATACTCAATAGGCGAATCCATAGTAACTATGGTGTTAGTAACAGGCTTTTTGAAAGATGCACCTAAAGTAACATCTACACTTGCAGGCTGTATCTGCCCTCTTTCTTTTAGCTGTTTGAGAGCTTCTACTCCGTCTTCTCTGAACCAAACTGCACAGTCATTAAGTCTTACAAGACCGCTCTCAATGGCTTGTTCTAACTGCATATCATTTAATACCACTTATATTACCTCCTTAAAACTTATTGAGACATTCTCTGTCATCGGTAGTCTGTATGTGAATTTCGTCCTCATTGGTAAAATAGAAATCCACAGGACTATTTATATTTGCGGAAGAAAGACCACACTCAGTCGATACAACTACTTTCCTGTCTTTTAAATCAGGTCTTTTCATAAGTAAAGTTCCTAAAGCGTGGTGCAGTTCTTTAAGTGTTGCTGACACAATATCACCTCAATTCAATATAGTCAAGGACTTTCTGGCTCTTGTTATTCCTGTATACATTACTCTTCGCTCTTCTTTGTTAAGTCGGTAGGACGGAACAGAGATAGGGAAGTTTCCATAAAGAATAACATTGTCTACTTCAAGTCCTTTTGATGTGTGTACAGTGAGTATCTTCACCGCATTTTTCTTCATATTCTTTTTAAGCTC
Source organism: Candidatus Fimenecus sp. (assembly GCA_045533355.1). Lineage (GTDB taxonomy): Bacteria > Bacillota > Clostridia > Oscillospirales > Acutalibacteraceae > Fimenecus. The sequence goes on along the minus strand of JAZSHP010000121.1, from coordinate 14,929 downwards.
TGCAAGAGTCATTCCCTCACGCTTAAAGGTGAGATAGGGTATTCCCATAGATTCACAGCGTTCAGTCATTTCATAAAGCTCTTTATTAGTCCGGACAAGTATGAAGTATTCAGAATAGTCCTTAACATCAAACTTTAGGTCTTCAAGAACTGTTATGAGACTTGCTTTATTGCAGATAGTCACCTTTCCGGTTTCTTTTACAGTAGGAACTATTGTCTTAGGTATGCGGTCATCTACCTGTCTGATAACATAGTCTGCTACATCAAGAATATCTGTGCCGTTTCGGTAATTATTGGTGAGCATTACTGTTGTGAACTCAGGGTCACTTGCAAGACCTTTGAATATTCTTACATTACCACCTTTGAATCCATAAATAGCTTGATAATCGTCACCTACAAAGAAATAGTTATCAGCATTTAAAGACCTTATAAAAGTGTATTCAAGAGTTCCAACATCTTGAAATTCGTCTACAAACACATACTCTATCTTTGCCTGTATCTTTTCAAAGTAGGCTCTTGCTTTTATGAGTAGTTCATCAAAGGTAATGATGTGCCTTTGCTTGCAGAGCGTTTCAATGCTTTCTCCAAAGGATATATGGGTATTGTCTTTCTTGTCTCTCTCAACTATATCTGCCGAATAGTGGAGTCTGCAAAAATCGTCACCCTCTGAGGGAGTAAAGAAATTTCTGAGATAGCTTTCATCAGCTTTTCCTTGTTCAACTTGTGTTGCTACATCTAAGTAGTCAAGGTATCTATCCATTGTTAAGGATTTGCAATACTTCTCTATCAGTTCCCTATGGAGTGCTAAACTCAGTTCATCATTCAAAAGAGTGTACTTCTCTCCGCTCTCTTTCATAATGCGGTTTGCAAAAGAGTGAATAGTACCTATAAAGCAGTCGCCTATTGTATCTATATCACTCAGTCTCAGTCTCATTTCTTCTGCCGCCATATTTGTGAATGTAATCGAGACTATATTTGAGGGAGAAACATTAAGGTCATTGATAAGATGCCTGATTCTCTCAGTAAGAACTCTTGTCTTACCACTTCCTGCTCCTGCAACTACAAGCAACTTTTTAGCTTCACTGTATACACAGGTTTCCTGCTGTGAGTCAAGACTTATTGTCTCGACTTCCACTTTAGCAGTCTTTTTAAGCTCATCAATAGTCGGCTCTTTATAGTCATTATTTACCTTAAACAGTGGCTTGCTTACAGGTTTGTTAAAACCTCTTGAAAATAAACTACTCATATAAATGCTCCTTTATTACTTCTTTCCTACATTGTAGTTTCGGTTTTCATCGTCAAAGTCGGACGTTCTTCTTGACACCTCTCGGCTTAATAAGAAAATTGCGTCCTCAATGTTTGCTATATTCTGATTGAGCATACTCAATTTCTGAGACCATTCTCTAAACTCATAGTAGAATGGCTCAACTTCACTGTCCGAATTTATTAAACGCTCTTTTGCAGTCTCAGACAGCTTTCCGTTGGAAAGTGTAGCATAGATTCTCTCAGAGGACTTGACATAGTTTCTCCTTGCTCTCTCAACTTCAATCTCTACTCTGCCACATAAAGTGCGGAGATACATTTTCTGCTGAGTAAAAGCATTGAGATACTCTCCCAACTCTCTTGACGGAACTTCTGTTATCTCAGCCGGAAGTATCAGGTAGTCATCTTGAATATTGAGATTCTTTTCAGCTTCCCAAAATACTACTCCCTGACTTTCAAGGTCGCTTTCAGTCTTTGCAAGATAAGCCTTTTGCATAGCTTTAGGGTTTATCTTCTCTTTGGTATTCCTTACAGCTTTTATACTCATTTAGCTCACTCCTTAACTCCAACATTCTATCTTAAATCTGCACCAACGACAAGCGTTATCACTCTTGTTCTTACCTTCTCGGGGTGGTACAGTGTGAGTCTCACTCACACACTTATCGAGGTAACTACACTCACCTAAAATCTGCTTTAAGGTTTCCTGAGAATCAGGCTCTTTTGAAGTAACGCAGTATTCTTTTAAGTCCTGAGTGTCTTTATTCTCATAGAGGAATATTACCTTAGTGAGTGGAACGTCACAGTGATAAAGTAGCTCATCTGCCTGCATACATAAGCTTATTTGAAACTGTCTCTTTTCTTCGGCAGTAAAGTTGTTTCCGTCTTTAAGATGCTGATAGTATTTAACATACTTCCGCTTTCTTGCAAGACAAGACAGCTTGAACTTTTCCTCAGTAGGGTATCTGTTTTTAAGGAACTTTCTATGCTCCTCTAAACAATACAGATAAATAAGTCCCTGTTTCTTGTGGTCGGATTTTTCTGATTTCAACTCACTGAAACCTCTGCTATTGATTGACTTGATTTCAAGTACACCTAATTCTGCATTAGAGAGTTTTATTATTCCGTCTGTGTGTCCCTGTATTGTATAGTCATCATTGATAATGGGAACTTCCCTCATTAAAAGGATTCCGCACTTTTCAAGATAGCTTTGTAATCTTTCGTGTACACCACTACCATTATCAAAAATTCTTCTGGTTCGAGGGTCAACAGACTGAGGGTCACTTTCTGCTCCGGTTCTTGCATAGTATCTACTGCGTAGACAACCTCCTATCTGTGAGGGAGCATTTACATTGATTGCTCTATCCTCATCAGTAGCAGATAAACTAAGTAGGTACATATCAAGCGGCTTTATTATATATCCCTCATTTTTCATAGCCTTGAACATATTATTTAAGCTCATTACTTACCTCCTTTGGTCTTTACTGAATCTATTATAGCATAAGCATAAGCAGAAGTAAAAAACACCTGTAACACAAAATAAAGTGCAACGCAAGCGGAGAAATAGTCCCTACTTTTGAATAGTATAAAAGGGATAAAGACTATAAAGGTCGCCACAAGAATAACAAGGGACATTATTACCCATATTATAGAATAAAACAAGGACGTTTTAATCAGCTTCACAAATTTTTCAGTGTACATCATAGCTATCTACCACCTCTTCTAAAAACTTGTCCCAAGAAAAGGCTTGCATTAGGTATGACTTGTTCTTACTACTAAGAGTAAAAGCAATACCATACTTCATATGCTTACACTCGGGTTTTATACTGAAAGAATTTACCTCTGCTGTGTTTATGTGGTATGGACAAGGAAAGCTACCATTCAAATCTTCATATCTCATTACAGCTAAACGAGTTTTTCCGTCTTCAAGGTCTATGCACATAACAGGTATTCTCATACCGTCTTTTAATGCTTCATTGTATATCTTATTCCATACATTGAATGTCAAACGGTAAAAGCTCTTACTTGTAGTCTTGCACTCCACTAAAAACAGGTCGCTTCTTACATCTGCTTTAGCTCCCCATAATGCACCACTGGCAGGCTGAGTTCTTCCTTTAAGTTCACTTGCTACTCTTTTTTCTTGCTTTTTTGAGCGTAGTTTTCTTTCGTCCATTTATTTCTGCTCCTCCTTTAAATGCTGTTGCACTCTTTCTTCTACACATCTTCCACCTGTTACAGTAGATATTATTTGCTGTTACCACCATATCATATTTCAGTACATTAGGATTCTGGCAGACTTCTTCTCTGTCACCGAATGACTGATAAAAATAATCGCAGTTGTAACAGGACATAGTGTACTTTGAACCTTTGCCGACTCTTTCTCGGACAGGCTTGAAACCTCTGTCAAACTTCATATTACTTCACCCGGATTGACAGCTCCATTACTTGCTTGCGAATTTCTTCAAGTGCTTTATCATCGTTTTTAAGGTCATCAACAAGAGCATCAAGACCTTGAAACTTTTTATCTTCATAGAAGAACCAAGCACCTTTTCTCTTGATTACGTCCCATTCAATAGCAAGAACAATAATCTCTTTGAGATTGTCATTGTATAAAGGTGTTACACCTGCTGAGTTATCTGCATAGTAGAAGTCAAACTCTCCGCTCTGCATACGCTTATAGGTTTTGTTCTTTGCTACAAGGAACTTAGTAACTTGACCTACTGCTCTTTTACTATCACCCTTTCCCTCTGTTATCCAGTCACCTCTGCGTAAGCGGATTGTAACAGAAGCAGAATAATTCTTAGCATTTCCTCCGGGAGTGTACTCAGGGTCTCCATAAGCACCAATCTTCTCTCTGAGCTGATTGATACCGATTAAAGTGAATGGTGTTTTACCCTCTCTTTCAAGTCTGTTGTTATTAGCGTTCCACTTGCGGAGAAATTCTCCGAGTAACTGCTGTGGTACTCCCATTCTTACAGTCTCGTCCATTTTTGAGTTAGCTTCGATGTTAGGTGTCATCTGAGCTATACTGTCAAGCACACCTACTTGAACTTCACCACTGCGCTGTAACTGTAACAGGCACTCCGTAGCTTCTTCGGTAGAATCAGGACGGAAATAAATCATTCTGTCGGGGTCTACTCCCAACTGTCTGAAATACTTCTCATCAGACGTTCCCTCTACATCAGCCCAAGCTACTATATAGCCTTTCTTCTGAGCATTGGCTATAATATGACAAGTCTGTGTAGTCTTTGTACTGCTCTCTTTACCTGAGATTTCAATAAATCTTCCCTCAGGTATACCACCACCTAAAGCTACATCAAGTGTAGGACTTCCGGTAGGAATACGCTGTGCTTGTGTGATTTCTTTGTGTTTAGGAACTCCAATAGTAACAGTATTGTCTCCGTACTTCTTGTTCAGAGCGTTCACTAAGTTTTGGAGTTCGGGAGAAATAGCTTTCTTTGTAGGCTTCTTCTCCGTTGTTGTGGACTTAATTCTCGGCATCTTCTTTCAACCCCTCTATCATATCTCTTATTTCATAATCACCGTCTTTTTCAAGCTGATTGATTATGGCTCTGGTATAAAACTCAGTCAGAGTTTCATTCCTCATTGTTGCGTGTTCTGCTACTCTCTTCATAAGTAACTCCTCTACAACAATAGTGGTTTTAGTCTGCATATTTTCACCTCCTTAATGCTATCATTAGCATTGTATGAAAATTATATCATAATATGAATGAAATGTCAAATTATAAATTTGACCTTATACAAAAACGTAAAAAGACCCCGATTTGCGTTTTCGGGGTCTTAATTTTGAAATGTTAGATGCAAAAATCGCCGATTTTATATTTCTTTTAAAAGTTGCCTACAAGGGTTTTCAATATTAGGTACTGTTAAAGTGAGGTCGGATAATTCACAGCCTTTACTTTCTACAAGAGCATTTATACAGCACTGTGCTTCGTCCATAAGCACTTTATAGTGAGCACCTTGTAACCTAATAAACTGAGCTATACTCATTACTTTAATGTCATATCTGTCACCATAGTATTTGTAAAGCATCTGCTTCATATACCTAACATTCAGATTATTATGGACTACTATAACAGGCTCAGAGTTTTCACCTTTATGAAAACCCTCATAAAGCTGTATAGCTTTCTTGATAATATATAATGACTTGCCGTGCTGTCTTTCACAATTGAAAATCATTCTATAACTCCTTTCTGCTGTTCGTTTCTTGCTCTTATAGCTTCTAAGATTTTCTCCACATCAGGGTCTTGTTCAAGCAAAATTTCAAGGGTCTTTATTCCTATGTCTTTGTCCTTGAATCTTTTCAGAAAAGTAATAACTTCCCTTAGTAATTCAACTTTATCAATGTTCATAAAATCGCCTCACTTCGCTTCTTGATATGAGTCACCACTATCAAAGTCGGCTCTCATTTTGAGATTCAACTCTACTTTAGGTCCGAATGGGTGTTCCATATATGATTTAGTTCTTCTGATACACTCATCTACATACTGCTCCGGACACTCAAATACAAGCTCATCGTGTATCTGAATTATCATCTTTACTCCGTGTTCTTCATACCACGGGTCATTATCAACAAGATTCTGAGCGGAAGATGTAATATCTGCGGCACTACCTTGAATACAGGAGTTTACAGAGAGTCTTTCACAGTATGCAACCTGTTTATAGTCTCTGCTTCTTATATCGGGCAGTCTCCTCTTTCTTCTCATAAGAGTATAAACATAGCCATACTTGTGAGCAAATCTCTCTTGCTGTTTCTTAAAATCAGAAACACCAGAATAAGACTTAAAGTATTTATCGACATAAATCTGAGCTACTTCTTCTCCGGTCTTTACTCCATATTTTTCTGTATAAGATTTATCACCTAAATCAATGGGTGAATATGGGTCGTTTCTCAGATTTTCATACAGAGTATAAGCGCCTCCACCATACATAAGCAAGAAGTTTATAACTTTAGCTGCCTGTCTAAGATGTGGGTACTTCTTCTTTACTTCTTCGGGAGCACAGTCCAACTCAAACATATTGACTGCTGTACTGCCGTGAGTATCGCTGTCTTTAGCGAACATTTCAAGCAGATTTTTGTCCTCTGAGAAGTGTGCAAGTACACGCATTTCAAGGTTTGAGAAGTCTCCTGCAACTATCTTCTTTCTCTTGACAGTACACCAGTTCATATCATTGTCTGTTGCATCTGATAACTCGCATACATAATTTCCGTCTTCATCTTCAAGGTATTCACTACCTATAAAAAGTGAGCGTATCTGGTACTTGTCATCTTCTTCTGCTTTAGGTAACTGCTGTAAATTCGGGGAAGAACAAGAAATACGTCCTGAGTCAGTACCTATGATATTGAAGTTAGGGTGAACTTTACCGTCAGCATAAATCTGCTCAGTCATTCCGTCTATAAATGCGCTTTTCAGCTTCGACAACTTTTTATACTGTAAGAGCTTACTACAAAATTCAACTCCCTCTTTCTTGCGCCTTGTTTTGTAACTCATCTTTGACAGTTTCATCAAAGTAAGAGCATTTGTCTGAGGTGCGCCTGTGGCAGTCTTTGAAATTGCTCTAAGACCAAAGGAATTTTCAAGTAAAGATGAGGTATAGTCCGGCTCTTTTTCAAGCTTCTTTTCAGGTACATAAGCAAATAATAATTCACCTAACTGCTGAGAACTTCCTGCATTAAAATGCACTCCGGCTAATTCTTGCATTTCATAGAGAAGTGCTTCACAGTCTCTATCTATATCCAAACTCATATTAAGAAGCTTTGCTCGGTCAATTGTTACACCTCGCTCTTCCATATTGAACAGAGTGATAAGGAACTTGACATAATGGCTAAAGTATATTCTGTCCATTTTCTCTTGAACAAGTCGGTCAAGGTAATACAGATAAAGATGCCAAGTATAGAAAGAGTCGGCGATAGCATATGGACTTCCGTCATCTATAAGAACTAAATCAAACGTGACTTTCTGAGTAGCTTTATACCCGAACTGCTTCTTTACTTCTTTTGGAACTTCGTTAGTGACCTCTTTGAAGTGGGTCTGGTCTATTCCCCAAATCATCTGAGTATTTTCTTTCAGTCCGTTTGGACTATTCTCATCACAGAGCCAAGATGCTATCATAGTATCAAAAAGGTCTTTAGTCTTTATATGAATACCAAGTCTTGACATAACGTGCATATCAAACTTTAAGTTGTGTCCTATGATACGCACATATATGCTCTCAAAGATGCTTTTCATATACTTCCTAAAAGTAGACTCAGGAATATTTCTGTCAACATCTTCATACCGCCTGTGATTGAGGGGAATGTAGTAGTTGTTATAATCTCCCCAAGATATTGATACGCCAACACAAAGGAAATCATCATTATCACCGACCACTCTCAGGGTGTTAGTCTCGGTATCAAAAGCGAACTCTTGAAGATTCTCCATAAGTCTTGCAAGCTTTCTCAGCTTTCCTTTGGTGTCAATTACTTTGCTTTTCTTCATAACAGGGAGAATAATAGTTACATCTACCAGTTTAGGAATTTCAATATTAGTCATTGTTTCAACTCCTTGATTTATTATACAAGCAAAAAGCGTGTACACATATAGTGTAACACGCTTTGCTGATTCTGTCAAAAGCCGGATATTAGGCGTTGAGCTTCTCTTTCAGAGTCTTTCCGGTTCTGATTGAAAGTGAAAGGCTCTCCTTTGTCTGCATAGGCTTCTTAGTTGAGGGATTGATAACTGTCTTAGCCTTGACTGTCTTAACGCCAATAGTAACAACACCTGTAAGCTGAATACCACCATCATTGATAACAGCCTCCTCAAAAGCAGTAATCATATCATTGATGATAGTCTCTGATTCTGCCTTTGACTTACCAGAAATCTTTGCATACTTAGCAATAAGGTCTTTCTTATTGAGCATAGTTACACCTCCTTTCAAAAAGGTAATTCGTCATCATCGAGTATGCTTTGAAAGTCGTACCTTACTTTTTTTTAAACACACTCTTTATTGACTTACTGCCGGATTTGAGAGTTTTCTTGCGAGGTTTCTCATCGTCCTCATCTTCTTCCTCATCATCGTCATCATACGATACAAGGTTCTTTCTGCTCTTGTACTCTTCCTCGTCATCTTCCTCCTCGTCATCGTCATCATTGGACTTGTGGGAACTGTCGGGGAGATACATTTCAAGCTGTTCCTCTATAATCTTATAGAGAGATTCAGCAGTTCCGTCATATGACTCTCTTAACTTATCAGGGAGCATATTCTCCACTTTCTTAGAAGTGAGCGGAGAAATTTCATCGGTACGCTCAATCATATAGCTTGTCTGTGTACCCTTACCAGAGCGAGAAATGTCATAGTCTCTGTCAGTGAGACCGTACTTTGAAGATAAGCGGTCAAGCTGAGAAAGAACTCTTGTACCTGCAACATAAAGTTTCAGACTTCCGTTGACTGTCTTCTTCTTTCCCTTGTCATCTTTGACTTCAAAGGGTGTGCGGTCAAAAACAAGAAATGCTCCCTTGAAAGAGGGTTTATCTCCGTCAGCACAATAAGGACAGCTATCACTACCGTCACAAAGGACAGTATCATATCTTTCCTTACCACCTTTAACAGTCTTGATAGTGTGTTCATTGAAGTTTATAGGCTCTTCTGTAAGAAACCTAACTCTTGCTTCATCACCATCACTCCCAAGAAAGAAACGAAACAGTCTCTTACCGAGCTGTTCTCTTCGCTCATCTTGTCTCTGCTTTTCTTCTCTTGCGGCTTCATAGCCACGCTTAAATAATGCCATTCTCATTCACAACCTTTCATCATAAAATTTATTCTAAATAAATGGCAGTGTGCTTAAAGCACAAATATATTATAGCATAGTAATTCAAATATGTCAAATCACTCCTATAATCGGGGTATCTCACTAAGACCTAAATACTTTGCTGACTCAATCACTTTCACAGTTTCAAGCTCTCCCCACTCACAAGGGTCTTTTCCGCTCTCAGGTCTATAAGTAGGTATAAGTATCTGTACTTTACCACTTAAATACTCTTTTGCGGTTTCTAAGAGCTTATAACCTCTTTCGTCAAGGTCACATAAAACTATCAGCTTATTGCATCTTTGAGCTATCTGCTCTGCCTGCTCTCTGCTTACTTTGTTTGTCATAGTTGCTATGGCATTAGGATAACCCCACTTATTAAGCATCATAGCATCAAAACACGCTTCCATAAGTATGAGAGTATCATCAACAGTCTCTACCTTATCTAAAGGATATATAAGCTTGCTCCTCTGAAAGTCATATACTCTAAATCGGCTGTTCTTTGGTCTGTTAGGGTCAATATATCTTCCTATTACTCCGGCAAGTTTTTTGTCTTCCCAGAATACAGGAATAGTGACTGTCTCATTTTCAAGGTCTCTGCCTATCATATATCTTCTCATATCTTCTCGGTCAAAACCTCGGTCAAAGAAATATTGATAGGTCTCTTTTCCGCTTCTGTATGGGGCTATTGTAGATAAAGGCTTGACTTGTCTTACCTCGGGGAGTTCTTCAAGGTCTATGAATTTATCTTCGTACCTCTTTAACAGCACTCCTGTCTCTTTCTGAGACATAAATCGGGCAGTAACACCGTATCTCTTTCTCAGGAACTTTTCAGCCTGAGATACAGACTTGAATCTGTCAGGTAAAGACTTATATACAAGCCAAGATATGCTACCCGAAGCTCCACAGCTAAAACAGTTAAAGACTTGTTCGTGTAGGTCAGGACTTCCGGGAGGACAAAAATCAAGATTTATACCACAAGAGGGGTGTGTCTCTCCGTGAATAGTACAGCAGAACTGTATCTTATCACCTTTCCAACTTGTCATCTTAGGAGTATCAAGAACATTCTGCAATAAATCCTCTATCTGTTCTTTTGTAAATGCACTCATTACATCAACACTTCTCTCCAATCAAATTTCATTACTTGACTAAGATTTTCATAGCCGAATCTATTCTTCGGGACTACATCTGTATTCAGCTTCATAAATCCAGAAAGAATAGGGGCTTTTCTATCTACTGCCATAAAGTCTTGTGGTAATTCTATCGGGTCAGGATAAAAATACTCATCAGGATATGTCATATAGTTATGCTGTAAATTTTTCTCAATCTCTCCTTTATCATAATGTATATGGTTTCTTACAAGGTCTATGTTTACTCCGTCACAGTAGGTAGGGTCAGAGCAACCCTCGGTGAATATCTGAACCCACCTCTCATAATCTGAACGTAATCTCTGACCTAAAACAATTGAATTGGGAATGGTCTGCTTCTTCTTTCCCATAATATACCTCTTTCTTAGAATTTTGGCTTTACTACTTGAATAGTAGCTCTAAATACCTCTTCATCAGACATAAAACTATGTGATGATTCATAACTTATCAAGTGCCGGCGAGCTAATTCGGATATGAAATTCTCTGAGATTAGGTATGCTACCCTTGCCGGAATTTCAACATTACCAGTAATACTTAGCTCATAAAGGGGTACTGATACCATAGTTGATAAAGTTTCAATATCAGCTTTCTCACTTGTAATTCCCTCATTAAGAGTCATACTCATAATGGTGTCCATCTCCTCTATTTTCTTTTTCAGCTTTCTACACTGAAAAATTAGGAATGAAATAGCACCTATGCACATAATAAGCATTACTAATAAAATAAGTGCGAGCATTTATTTTTATCCTCCTCATTTAAGTAATCTGCGATACACTGTTTACAATTGGGTTGAAACCTCTTACAGTGTTCTCCACAAGTATACCTTTGGCATTGGTCTGTATTAGGTTTCAAATTACAACTATTATACTTAAAACATCGGGTTATGTCAATCTTCCGTTCACACTTTGACACCACACAGTATTTACAGTTCCTCTGCTCATTAATAAAGCAGAGGAAATCGTATATATTCTGTTTAGTTATCCAGTCTCGATTATCTGGTTTCTTCATTACTCATCACCACCTAAATCGAGAGTATTATCTTTACCGCCTTTCTGTTCTTCTGACTCAAATTCCTGCTCGTCTGCTCCTGTATCAGCGTAGATTTCTGTGAAATTCATTTCGTCAAAATCCCAGTTAAGGAGGAGCTTGCCAAGAGTACCCTCACGCTGTTTTAACACTTTAAGAGCCATTTCTCTATCTTGTATCATTATGTCATCTCTATAAAGAGCCCAAACATCATCACTATCTTGTCCGATAGCTTGTGTATACATAATGCTACCTAACTCTGGTCCGGTCTTCTTTGAAGTGTTTTTATCAGCCTGAGTATTTATGATGATAGGTTTCTTACACCTCTTAGCGAGTTTTTTCAAGTCTCTTGTTATATGTGCTACTCTCAACCAGTCATCTTTAGCTCCTTGGTCATCTTCCATAAGATAGGCTGAATCTATAAATATAACATCAGGGTTATACTTGTCTATGTCAGCAGATAAACCCATAACTCCCGTAGCTGTCACAATATTTAAAGGTTCAAAATAAGGGAGGTCGTTCTCCAAAAACTCAAAAAACTGCTTTTCTGTTTTATTGTCAAGCATACCACTCTTAAATGCGTTGTAGTTAAAAGGGATATTGTAACACATTGAGAACAACACAGCTTCATATCTGTCCCTCATAATGTCTTCTGACATTTCTGTCACACCTTGAAGAACACGAACATTTTGTAATTGTAAGTATGACCCCATTATTATTTCAAGCCACGTTTTACCTATTCCGGTATTGGCTATAATTGTAGTAAGTGTACAGTCTTTTAAACCTTTAGTAATATAATCGAGTTTGTTAAACCCTGTGGGATAACCTTGCATACCTTTGTTCTTTTTCTTTTCAAGATAATGCTCTTTTCTGCTCTGTGTATCTTTAGTAATGTCCACATCTGTGGTCTCTGTTACTTCGGACTCCACATAAGCAATAGACTTCTTCATCAAAGTATAGGCGTCCTCAGTCTTATAGTCTTGTAGGTCAGAAATTACTTTCTCCATAGAGTCTGCTAAATAGTTGTGCTTCACTTTTCTTTTAAGCTCTGCACACCAATATTTTAGATTTTCTTCTGTACCTACTACAACTTTTCCCTCAACTTCGGTAGTTTCAAGCTTATATCTGGGAAATTGTTGCTTAAAAGCTCTCACACTGGGTACTTCGCCATTTTCCATAACTGAGTTATAGATGTAATCATAAGCAGGTCGGCTGTCACCAGTAAAGAAATGAGACTTTATCTGGCTATCCTTTACAGTCATTATGTCTTTGGTTTGTAAGAGTTTAGATATGAACCCTACTTCAACGTCATACTTCATCTGAGTCTACCTCTTTTCAATAGTGTATCAAATTCTGCAAGATTAACAGCATACCTACTATTTATAAGACCTCTGCGATAATCGTCATCATCTATAACATAGGTAAGGTCTCCGGTAAGTAATCGTGTAGAAATTTGACTAAGCTTATTATACAACACAACTCTATTAAAAGGCAAATCCTCAATTATAGATTTAAGCGAGGGGTAAGATTCCTCGCTTATTAAAAGGTCAACATTATACTCAGTCTGCCTGTAAATGTATTCCATTGTGCTTCTCACTAAGGGATTTACTTCTGCTCTTTTTGTCTTTCCGATTAAGAAGTTCATCACTTTATCTTTCACAGTGTTTTCCTTATACTTTATCAGAAAATTTTCGCACATAAATCCAAAGGTAGCTCTTACGCAGTTGGATAAATCTCCGTGCATCATTTTAAGAGTCCCTCCTTATCAAAATCTATGCCGAACTCTTTCTTCATAAATTCAATGCAGTCTACTGTTCCGAACTTCTTACCAAGAACGCCTGTTGACATAAGGCTGAACATTCCTTCGACATTATGTTTGAATTTGAGGAGTCGTTCTTTTCTCCAATTATAAGGTGGCTGATAGAGAGTAGCAAAGAATACAGCAAGTATCTGAGCAGATACATCCTTAGTAGCCGCTTCATACAGTTCTTTCTCTTTCTTTTTCCATTCCTCATTAAGATAAACCTCTAACTGTGCTTCTGTGAAACACATCTTATTCTTTCCTACTGTTCCGTCTTTAAGTCTTTTGTAATTAGCGTTCATAAGTATACCTCACTCTTTAATAAAATTCTCTGTATAGTGTTGTGTAGTTTTCAACTACCTCTGCAAACTTTTTAAAAAGTTTTCGGAGAAATTTCAACTCTGCAATAGGGTTTTTAAATTTTCCGATTCTTTTTAAAAATTCGTATTCTTCTACAAGCTCCTGATATTCGTGTGCAGGATATAATTCAAAAGTAGTATAGACCTTATCAATCTGCTCTAACTTAAAACAGTCAGATACATCTTTTCCGCACTTATCAGAAATATACCTGAGTAGCTCATCACACTCATAAAAATATTTACTTCCCTCTGGTGTGAATAGCAGTTTATTACTATCAATGTCAAGGAAGTATAAACATCTGTCACTCATCTACCCACCCTCTTTTTAAACACTTTATTTCTCTGGTCTTTGCTATCTATGGTAATAGGTGTACAATTGCCTTTCAAAAGGCTCATACAGCTATTACCATACTTTTCAAGCATCAGGTCAAAATTAAGATTAGTGCAGATTATAGTCACAAGTCCATTGTCTTCTCTGTATCTAAGTAAGTCCTCTAAGATAGGTGCAGATACTTTACTGTCTATTTCTTTTCCGACCTCATCAAGTATAAGGAACTCAACAGACTTATAGTATGTATATAAATCGTCCTCTATGGACTCTTTTTCTTCGGCATTTTTAGCTCCCCAGACTTTGGTGTACTTATCTATATATTCAATAAATGTACACCGTCTTGTAGTGTATCTGTGGCGGTATGCTTCTTTTGCTATGATACAAGAACGGCTTGGCTTACCAACGCCAGTACTTCCGTTAAAGAATATTCCTATGTTATCTTCAAATGCTTTGTCTATATCTGAAATGTAAGAGCATATAAAGTCTCTTACATCTCCGAGTTCATCATTGTCCTTAGTGTAGAAGTCATTAATATTTACCTCTCTAAATGACTTAGGAATACCTATGAGCTTTAAGCTCTCGGGGTTCAAATAGGTTCTTACAGGGCGCATTATTCCCACTCTCCAATCTTCGTTTTCTTAGTTGAGCTTTTCCACTCACGCTTAGATGTGTTCTTATTGGTGACTGTCTTCTTATCAACATAGCTATCATTAGCCCAGTCAATACTGTCTCTGTATATTGTGTTGACCCAATTACTTGCAAGGACTGTTGGCTGTGTCCTGCTCAGGTCTAAATAAGTCTGGTCTCCTGAGAAAATAAACTCTATCATTAAGAGTATTTCCTCAACTGAAAAGTCATTAAGTAAGTTCTTAAAGATTCCCATATCACGGCGCATATTTGCTATAACATATCTGTTGCCGGATTCATTAGCTTTGGCCTTAAAGAAATAGCAAAGGTCTTTAGTATTGAACTTACTGCACATTTCCTCTAAGTGTTCATACTTGTAAAGGAAGTGTTCATAATCACCACCCTTTTTGACTGCTCTTTCTCTTTTCTCGGGAATACCTTTAAGGTTTGTGTCCTCACTGGTAGTAAACTGATTCCGCATCTTTCTGAAATTGTCTAATAATGATTTATTCCACATTACTCTGCACCTCTACATTAGAAATATTTGTGCTAATATCATAACACAAAAAGC
>JAZSHP010000085.1:0-6852 GCA_045533355.1 Candidatus Fimenecus sp. | reverse complement strand
CAAGCGGTCTTAGGAAGACAAGCAAGTTGTTCAACTCCTTGGCTCACAGAACGACATGGCTACGATCCGACTTATAGGTGTCGCAGTTATCTGTAACTGCGGCACCTTTTTCTGTCTTTGTGAGGTGCCTATGAGAAGTTCTGAAAATTACCCCAAAACTAACCGGATAATTGAAAATAGGACTTTAACTCGTATTCAAGACTGTATAGAAGCCGAGGGCTGGCTTCGTGCGGTCTTTTTTGTTTTAAGTATTCAAAACCAATGGACAAAGCATTGGTTCTCATATTATAGCAGATATCCATAGAGTCTCCATTCGAACTAAAAAACAAAATTCGAATGGAGGATATCTTAATGGATAAAAAATATTATTGGATAATTGATGGAAAATACTACGAAGCAACAAAAAAACAGTATCAAAAGTTTAAGAAAGAATATGATCATTCAAAAATGCTTAAAGAATATGAAGAGGAAGTAGTTATTCTTTCATTAGATGCGATTGTTACAGGAAAACATAATTTTTTAGAAGTTCTTCCAGATACAAATGTAAATGTTGAGGATTTTGTAGTTGCCAATATTGAAATTGAAAGATTGCGTTCTATTCTTAAACTACTTTCCAAAGATGATATGTACATAATTAAAGCAACCATAATGGATGATGAAGAAAGAAAATCTCTTCGTGAGATAGGAAAAGAGTTGGGTATTTCTCACACTGCGGTTAAGAAAAGGAAAGATAAAATACTGGACTTTATAAAGTCACTTTTATAAAAATTCCTTTTTTTGGTTTCCAAAATAAAAAAAAACTCCCTATTAAGAATAGTGAGAGGATAAAAAGTTTTTCTCGTTGTTCTTTGAAAAATTAACAACCAACATCGAATACTTTAGCAATAATTTGAGCAGGTTTAAAATGCGCTGAGACTACCTGTGAAGATATATCTTCATAAAATGAATTGCCTGCATAAGGTACGAGCGTATATCCATTTGAAAACCATACGGAAAATGACTTACCGTAATTGCCATGACGATTATTGCCTATAATGATACTCCCGTACAGTCGAGGTTAAGTTCCAGAGTACGGCCCGGGCATTGCCGGGGAGGTGGAAGTCCTGTGATGCTTTAAGTCAAAGCAGTTCGATAGATTTGCCCGTAAGTCAGGGGATAGGAATAATACTGATTTGAATAAATAGTAGTAAGTTTTCAGTATAATTGAAAACAAAACATAGGGTAGGGCGACTATGTGCCGCCCTGCTCGTGTTTTGTTTTAAGAAACGGAGGAAGAACTATGTTAATGGGTAAAGAATTAGAAAATACTGTAGCTTATGTGTTTGCAAATTATATTTTAAGAATGCTTGAAAAAGAAGAAGTAATTACAGCAAGTGAAGTTGAAAAGGTTGATAAAAATATAGCGGAGCTTTTAAATGCAGAATACAAATATTCGTGTAGAATAGCATAAAAGTAAGATGAAATTTTATTACATATACTGAATGGATAAATTCACAGTTATATGGTATTGTGTGTGCTGATAAAAGAAGAAAGGAGAAAAAATCATGGCTGAAATCATTGTTATACCACCAACCAAAAATCTTGATCAGGAACCTAAAAAGTTAAGAACAGCAGCTTATGCAAGAGTAAGTTCAGACTTGGAAGACCAAAAGAATTCATTTCTGGTACAGATGGACTACTATAAGCAATACATAAAAAGGAATCCTGATATGGAATTTGTGGACATGTATGCTGATGAAGGCATAACAGGAACAAGCAAGGAAAAACGAACTGATTTCTTAAGAATGATTGCAGATTGTAAAGATGGTAAAATAGACTTGATACTTACAAAGTCTGTGTCCCGATTTGCAAGAAACACCTATGATTGTATCAGCACAGTAAGAGAACTTAAAAAATACGGAGTAAATGTTGTGTTCGAGGAAAATGAACTTGACACAAGAAGGCTCTCAACAGAATCAGAGCTTATAGCAATAGCTTCTATTGCACAGGAAGAATCGGTATCCATATCCAAAAATCAAAAAATAGCAGTAAAAATCAGAATGAAGAACGGTACATATAAACAGGGTACTGCACCATATGGATACAGTGTAAAAAATGGGGTATTTACAATAATACCCGAACAGGCTGAAATAGTACAGCTTATATTCAACGCATACAAAGAAGGTAAGAGTATGCGAAAAATAGCAGAGGAATTAACAGAAATGGAAATTCCGAAAGCTGATAATACTACAGATTGGGGTGCCAATCACATCAGATATATACTGACTAACGTCAGATATAAAGGAGATTCGCTTCATCAAAAAACATATACAACAGACTTCCCGTTCAAGAGCAAAAGAAATCGCGGGGAATTTGATATGTATTATATGAAAGATGCGAATCCTCCAATAATATCGGAAGAAATGTTCGACAAGGTAAATGCACTGATTAAAAACCAAGGTGAACGATATAATGGTACGGAGCGTAAAAAACCTGTCAAATATCCACTGAGTTTAAAGATATATTGTGCAGATTGCAAAAGCACATATAAAAGAAAGGCATCTTCAAACTCACAATGGGTATGCAGGAAGCATGATACAAATTCAAATAAATGCACCAATCCGCAAATATCAGAAAGAAAAGTGTATAAAGCCTTCGTAGGAATGTATAACCGATTGGTAAAGAATAAGGAAATAATCCTCATAAAAATGCTCGACGAACTCAAACTTCTAAAGGAGCGAAAAATGAGCAGTCAATATGAGGTTCATAATATAACAGAAGAAATAGCAAAACTAACGAAGCAGGTTCTTGTAATCCAAAAGCTGCAAGCTCAGGGTTACATAGAACCTGCTTCTTATCATGAAAGACTAAATGAAATTAATTCAGAAATACTATCGCTCAATAAAGCAAAAAAGACACTTACAGGAAAAGATGAATGTGATACTGCAATAAAGAATACAACAAGAATAATAACACTGATAGATAAAAAAGGAGCAATAAGCAGCTTCGATAAAAACACATTTGAAGCAATGGTTGAAAGAATAATAGCAAAGAAGAATATGCTGACTTTCAAGCTGATAAACGGAATGAAGATAACAGTAGATGCGGAGGAATAAATATGGTAAATAGATATGTGGCATTCGGTTATGAGATAACTGATGGTCAATTCTCTGTAATCGAATCCGAGAAAACAATAGTTCAAAACATATTCGGATTATACCTGAATGGAAAATCATTCAATGAAATTGCGATAAGAATGAATGATGCAGGA
Organism: Candidatus Fimenecus sp.; assembly: GCA_045533355.1. GTDB lineage: Bacteria > Bacillota > Clostridia > Oscillospirales > Acutalibacteraceae > Fimenecus. Next base: position 3,602 of record JAZSHP010000085.1, on the reverse strand, counting down.
GTATCCTACAACAATGATGGCAGACAATGGAATAAAAACATTATTAAAAGGATAATGGAAAACAGAAGGTACATAGGTGAGAAAGGATTTCCACAGATAATAACTTCTGAAACATTCGATATGGCGGAAAGGATACGACTCAGTAAGTTCACACCGCCCACACCGGAAGAAAAGCAAATATTAGACTTCTATCAGGAAGGGCTGGTATGCAGTGAGTGTGGTGCAAAACTTGAAAGGTATAAAGGAAGTGTAACGAAAAACGGTAAAATAAACACCTACAGAAGATGTTCGAACCAAGATTGTACAGGGAGCTTAGCCCCCATAAATGAGAAAAAAATAAATAACATAGTATCTGACATCTTAAATGTACTAATAGATAACTATACCGAGATAAAAGGTGTAACCCAAGCAAATGATGAGATGGGAACAGAAGTAATAAAGCTTGAAAATGAACTTGCTGATGAGATGATGAAAATAACACTGAATATCAGCAGGATAGTCGACAGAATTACTGAGCTTGCAGAGGTAAGATTCGAGAACACAAAAGATTATGACTGCACAGCCATCGATGAAAAAATAAAAAAGGTACTGTGTGTGCATCCTAAATCACAAACCTTGGATGGAAAGCTTCTCCATAGTGTCGTAAAAAGAATAAGGTATGCACCGAACAGAACAATAGAGATTGAACTTATAAATGGATATAAGATAACAGGAGGTGAACCTAATGATGCAAAATGTGGCTTATCAAGCTAGCACTCCAATGCCGGCACCGGTTGTTGAAATTATACCGGCAACAGTACAAAATACACTGAAAGTGATTGAAAGGAAAAACTTGAGGGTAGCTGCTTACTGCCGAGTAAGTACTGACCACGAAGAACAGCAGACAAGCTACAAGACACAGGTTGAATACTACACAAATTATATAAAAGAAAACCCAAACTGGAAATTTGTGAAGATATTCGCAGATGAAGGACTGAGTGCAACATCTACTGCAAAGCGAAAAGAATTTCTTGAAATGATGGAGATGTGTAAAAAAGGCAAAATAGACCTGATAATAACAAAATCAACATCAAGATTCGCAAGAAACACTCTTGATACCTTACAGTATGTTAGAATGCTCAAGGAAATTGGTGTAACGGTTATATTCGAAAAAGAAAATATAAACACCTCTGAATTAAATAGTGAGATAATACTTCAACTGTATGCAATGTTCTCGCAGGCAGAAAGCGAATCAATAAGTAATAACGAAAAAGATGGCAGAAGGAAAGGCTACAGAATAGGTAGAGTTCCTATGATGTACGGCAGCATCCTTGGATACAGAAAGGGAGCTGACGGTAATCCTGAAATCATACCTGAAGAAGCACAAATTGTGATAGGAATATTCGCAAGATTCCTTGAGGGAGATAGCTTAAAAAACATAGGACTATGGTTAGAACAGCAGGGAATAAAAACAGTAAGAGGTAACACAAAATGGTCAAAAAGTGTCATAAAGAATATTCTTGAAAACGAGAAGTATAAAGGCGATGTGCTGATGCAGAAGTCATTCGTACTGGATATCTTCTCAAAAAAGAATATAAAGAACACAGGCGAACTTCCCAAATACTTAGTAAAACACCATCATACTCCGATAATTGAACCTGAAGTGTTCGACAGGGTTCAATTCGAACTCAAAAGAAGATTCGATAAGACCATAAAAGTAGGGAATATCGATACAACAAGGTATAGCAGTAAGTATGCTCTTACGGATATAGTAGTATGCGGTGAATGCGGTGCTAAATACAAAAGAGTAACCTGGGCAAGAAACGGAGAAAAGAAAATTGTATGGAGATGTGCAAACAGACTTAAACATGGAAGAAGGTTATGCAGACACTCACCAACCATACTTGAAGAAACACTACATAGTGCCATAATAAAATCGCTAAATGCGATGCTGAAATCAAGAAGCACTCTGAATGAAATGCTAAAAGGAAGCCTTGCTGCAATCCTCGGAGCAAGCAGAGGTGAAATGAGGATCGGAAGCATAACAAATGAGATTGCACTACTTAACAACCAAATATATGACATGGTAAAAGAAGAAATAGAAAAAAGAAGTGAAAATGAAGTCATAGAGAAGAAATGTGCTGAACTGTATGGAAAAATAAATGTTCTGAAAGAAGAGATAAAAAGCATTCGAACAGAAAAACAGATGGCCGAAGCAGGAAGTGGAAAGCTAAGATATGTGTATGAAGCATTACAATCTATGAATACCGAATTCACAGAATTTGATGATATCGCTGTAAGAAGGCTTGTAAGCAGAGTTAGTATCTTATCAGAAGATAAAGTGATAGTAACCATGTGCGATAGCCTTGATATAGAACAGCAAATACAAATAGGCAAGTGATAAAATGATAGTGCAGTATGAGATTATCATAGTATATGATAAAGAATATGGCGAAGTAATCGAGTACGAAACCGGTAAATACATGAACGATTCGAATGATATTGTGTCACATGCTATTGAGCTTGAGCTGATGGAAGAAAAATATCGAAATAAAGTACGGTGGGCATTTTGTAAATCGGACTATAAATACTAAAAATAATAACAGAAAAATTATAATTTGAATGCGACCTTATAGGTCGTTTTCTTTTTAGGAAGGGGAATACATATGATTGTAAATAAAATTTTATCTGCTGATTCTATAAAAGATGTATTGTGCGCAATTGATGAATTTTGCCAAGAAGAATTAGCCAGAGAAAATGATGAAACATGCTTAAGACTTAAAGAAGAGATTCTTGAATCTGATAAAGACATTTTATGTATATTAGGTTCTTATCTATGCGTGTGTGAAGATGGTGAGGAAATCATCGATGCACTGTATGAGTTTTCAGGCAATTGTAAGAGCTTCATTGAAGCTGATGAAGAAACAACAACTCAAATAACTAAAGAGGAATTTGAGGCAGTTTTGGACGAATGTGAAGAAAAGTGCGAAATTAAAGATTGCGTTGAATTTGTTCATAAGTTAAATGTTGCAGAAGTAAATTCTGTAAATCGATATGCACAGCATCTTGTTAGAATGAAGCCAGATACAATAAATGTTTTCCTTCCTTGCGTACATAATATTATTGATAAAACAAGATGTATATCTGATATTCTCGGAAGAGTATTGTTCTTTGTGGTAAACAAGCATGTTAATAAAAATGAGATAAGAAATATAATGGATCAAATGATCCCCGAATGCAAAGACAGTAAAAGGGGAACGATGGATTTATTTATAGAGTATTTCTATGAAGTTGTGAAGTATAAGGATAGAAAACCCGGTATATACACTAAGTTTGATTCTCATATGAAACAAGTTATAGTGGTAGAGTTTTACAAGAGGTTGATTAAAATATACAAACAAGCTGTATATGAGGCTGATTTTGTGAGCGAAAACGTTTATGAGTGGAGTTGTAAAAAAAGACTTCCTGACGGGAAAAGAAAATGTGAAAAATGCAAATTTGTTGAATCCTGTTTTAGTGAATCATCAAGTAGCTTTGAAGAAAAATTTATTGAAGACATGGCTTTAAGCAGTGGATATCCAAGTGCAGAGGTTTTTTGGGATAGTATGTTGAGCTAATTGTTT
>JAZSHP010000065.1:0-6214 GCA_045533355.1 Candidatus Fimenecus sp. | reverse complement strand
AATGGGAACAGAGAGTGTTGTAGAAATTATCTCCCTTGAAAAAGGTGCAGACGCAAAGCTCTTTGAAACACCCGAAGATTATCAGATGATAGCATATTAAAGGAGGTTTTGAGATATGAAGAAACTACTTTCGATTATATTGGCACTTACGATGTGCCTGTCGATGTTCGCCTTTACTGCATCGGCAGAAACAAGCGATAACCTGCTTGTCAATCCAAGCTTTGAAGATGGGATGAATGGCTGGGTAGCTCCTGACGGAAAGTGGAGCACCGTTGAAGATGAAAGCGGATATGAGCCTCGTGACGGAAGCTATTTCGCATGGCCTTCCGAGGCATATCAGGAAAATACATACATTTATCAGGATGTTTCTCTTAGTGGCAGAAACGCAGGCGAAAGTATTATATTTTCTTTAATGGTTTGTAACTATGACCAATCTCCGCACGATATGGGAAAGGTTGAATTGCAGTTTTTGGATGCAAGCGGAAATCAGATTAAGACTTATTCACAGGAACAGCGAAATCCCGACTGGCATAATCAGAGTATCATAGCAACCATTCCTGCCGGTGCGGTTACTGCAAGAGCCATTTTGTGGGCTATCTGGTATGTAGGCGGCGATGTGGATGCGTATTACGATATGGCTTCAGTTGTTGCAACAACCGAAAAATATAATATGGTTTATATTACCGAAAAAGACAGTAAAGAGAATGCAAAAGCAGGAGATATTCTCACTCTTACAGCAGATAACGGTGTAAGTCAGAATCCTCTCGATTATGAATGGTCAAGTTCATATAACGAGGCAGCAACAGTTGATGCAAACGGTATTGTAACAATGATTACCGACGGTAGCGACGGCTTTGCAATTTATGCAAAGGATAAGAAGACAGGAGTTGTAGGTGTTTATTGGATAAATTCCGAAAATGAAAACCTAAAGCCTGCAAGCGGAAGTACTTGGGCAAGTGCAGAACTTGCACAAGCTGATGCTCTCGGTTTAATTCCCGATGTGCTTCTTGATGCAGACCTCACCACCGATATCACAAGAGCTGAATTTGCGGCAGTTGCAGTTAAGGTTTACGAGGCGCTTTCGGGAACGGCGGCACTCCCTGCACTTGCAAATCCCTTTACGGACACAACCGATGTTGAGATACTCAAGGCATACAATATAGGTGCGGTAAACGGAACTTCGGCTACAACCTATTCACCCAACGACCTCTTAAACCGTGAGCAGGCAGCAACGATGCTGACACGTGTATTCAAGAGAGTCACGCTCCCCGGCTGGACTCTTTCGACCGATGCACAGTTTACTCTCCCTTACGAAAAGCCCACACCCTTTGCGGATGACAAAGATATCTCCGATTGGGCAAAGGACAGTGTGTACTTTATGGCGGCAAACGGAATTATCAACGGTGTTGGTAACAACAAGTTTGCACCCAAGAACGTAACAACCGAAGAACAGGCAAACGGCTATGCAAATGCAACACGCGAGCAGGCACTCATTATAGCAGTTCGTATGGTTGAAAATCTGAAGAAATAAATCTTATGTCAAGGGGCGGCTCCCTCCGCCCCAGCCTTTATACAAGGAGGAATATATGATGAAAAAGCTGCTGGTAATTCTTTTAGCAGGTCTTATGACATTTTCTCTCGCCTCATGTGACCTTGACAGCATACTCTCGGAGGTCGAGAACCAAATAGAACAGCAGGAACAGCAGACAGAAGAAAATAATGATGAAACCATCAAAGAAAGCTTTGCCGATTCAAACACAGATAACGATGCAGAAACATCAGAAACATCAGAAACAGAGGACGAAGCATTAAGCGTTGCAGATTTCCTGAAAATATACGGCTTCGCCGAAGAAGATATAACGCCCAATCACTTTGTTTCCTTTGATGAGCTTGAAATGGACGGCAGCACCCCAGCAGGAAAGAGAGGCAGTACGGGTTATATCACAATAAACGTTGACAAAGACGCAACAACCGAAGAGGACTTCAACGCTTGGTTTGAAAAGCTATATGCAAAGATGCTTTCTCTTTCCGATGACGGCAAGCTTTACAAAGATGCCGAAAAAAAGACCGAGGCAACCTCGCTTGCTGACCTTCAGCGCGAGGCTTGGTGGGCAGTTCTCCCGGGAAGCAGCTGTATGTTCAAGACAGAGCTTGCAAACGGTTCGGCAACCCTGCATCTTGCTTACAGATATGATATAGATCTCGGTGTTTATAAGCTGAGTATTATGTATTGGAGTTAAAACTATTTTAAGGAGGATAACACTATGAAAAAGATATTAGCAGTACTTTTGGCTGGCTTGATGCTTCTTTTCCTTGCCTCCTGTGGAGGAAGTCCTAATAAAAAGGCAATAGTCGGCACGTGGAAGCTTGTTGACACCGAAACCGAAACCGAATACGGTCTCGGAATACAGTTTACCGATGACGGCAAGGTTCGCTACGGACTTACCGAGGATATGTTCGGTGACGATGAAGACATTGACGAAGCCCTTGCGGGACTTGATATGCTGATGACTATCGAGTACGAAATCAAGAGCGATACCGAAATGGAGCTTACGGCAAAAGCACTTTTCGGTCTCGCAAGCGAAAGTGATACCGTTGAATACAAGCTCGACGGCGATACGCTTATTTTTGACGGTGTAACATACACACGGAATAAATAAGAAAGGAGACCACCATGGCTAAATTCTGTACCAACTGCGGCAAGGAAATCCCCGAGGGAGTAGCTTTTTGTACCGAATGCGGAACAAAGGCATCCGAGTCTAAAGCGGCAACGGAACAGCCGGCAGAGGCAGTCGCAGAAAAAGCTCCCGAAGCGGTAATAGCGGAAAACACACAGGCTACATATCAGGCACCCCCTCAGCAAGGCTATCAACAGCAACCGCATCAGGCACCGCCCGCACAAAACTACGGACAGCCCCAATATCAGCAGCCTTATACTCCACCTCCCGCACAGCCTATAGCGCTAACGGCTGAATCGGTCAAGGGGACGAAATACGAGCCTATCTCGGCGTGGGGATTTATAGGAATAATGCTCCTTATGTGCATACCGGTTGTCGGACTTATCCTTACGATAGTCTGGGCGTGCGGCGGATGCCGTAAGATATGCAAGCGGTCACTTGCAAGAGCTGCCATAATTATGACGGTTATAGGTATTGTTATCGGCATCATTTTCGCGCTTGTAGGCGGAGCACTCATAAATTCTCTGCTTGACAAGGCAGGAATTGAAACAAACGGCGAAGGCATTTTCAGCGGACTGTCGCTTGGCAGTAACGAAGATGAAAACGAAAAAGAAAAGTCGGGCGGTCTTTTGGGACTTTTCGGCGGATCTGAGGACACAGAAAGCTCTGATTACAGCGAGCTGGGACAGCTTGGCGAGGCACTCGGTGCTCTCGAAGCACTTGCAGGGCTTACGGGCGGCGAATCCGGCGACCTTAGCGGTCTTTTTGGAAATATTGAGGATATAAATGCCCAAGCCGAGGCGAAAAATAACGGCTGGCCCAAGGCTCTTCGCAAATATCCCGGTGGCACACAGGCGGCTGTTGCCTCCTACCGCACAGAAATAAGCGACACCTCCGAGGAGGAAATGCTCTCTTGGATAAACGGACTTAAATCCGACGGCTACAAGTACACCGATTTTTACGGTTTCGGAATGAGCGAGGAGGATATGCTCTCGTCAGGTGGCTGGTGGGGCACCAACGGCACCTACTATATAAGCGTTTCCTATTATGACGGAACGGTTACGGTAGACCACCTCACAGAGCTTCCCGATTACAACTTTTAATTAAATTCATAAGGAGGATTTACAATGTATAACTCAAAGGATTTACCGGTTTTATTACTTGACAACAGTAGTATGCTTTCGGTTATCAACGAAGGCGAATTTAAGTGCTACAATATTTCGTTTGAAGAAGCAGGACATATTCTCGACGTACACGAATCGTCCGATCTTCTAAAGTGCTTTTCAAATCCGGAGATAGAGTCTATTATTTTCGATTACATAGGAATTAAGAGCAAGGATATTGAATACAAGAAGATACGCAATATGCGCCCCGGACAGAATGCAATTGTATTCAAGCTTTACGTAACTCCTTCGGAAACACAGCCCATCATCCACGCTGATGACGGAGTTGAAGCAAAGAAGATTCAGAATGTGTACGCTTACTGTCAGTACCTTGTGAGACTGTCATAAAGCGAAAACAAATTTTCAACCCCACTGAAAGCGAGGTTACGTAAATGAAAAAGTTAATTGCAATACTGCTCGGCGTTATAATGGTTTTTTCGCTGGTTTCCTGCTTTGAAGACACGGAAAAGCCATCGGGCGGCGAGGAAATAAATAAACAAATTGAAAATCAGGAAGAAAATCCCGATAACAACCGGGATGAACAGAATGACGAGTCGGTCAATGAAACAAACGAAATCCCCGTTTCTTCTACCAAAACCCTTGCATACTTTGAGAAATACCTCTCCGGCGGCGAATACACAATGGAAATGAAAACCACCGTTCAGGGTATTGAGGTAATATCAAAAAACGCATTTAAGGACGATATGATGTATTCCGAAAGCGATATGGACGGAATGAAAAGCGTTATGGTAATGCGTGACGGCTATCAGTACATCATTGAAAACAGTTCAAAAATGGTGCTTAAAACGCAGGTGGCTGATAACGGAGCCGTAATGGATATGTTCGCAGAGGAAGCAACAAGCTACGAAACAGCGGCAGCATCAGGCCAGATGGAATATAACGGCAAATCCTATGATTACGAGGAATTTACCGTAGAGGGCGAAACAGTTCAGTATCTCTTTGACGGTGACGAGCTGAAATTTATTAAGGCTACCGTAGAGGGTGAAGAAGGTGTTGTTGAAATCCTCTCCCTTGAAAAAGGTGCAGACGCAAAGCTCTTTGAAATCCCCGAAGATTATCAGATGATAGCATATTAAGGAGGTTTTTGAATATGAAAAAATTATTATCGGTTTTACTGGCGGCAACGATGACAGTCACAATGCTGGCTTCCACAGTATTTGCAACTTCGGATGCCGAGAATGGAGACTGGAGCCAGAAAACCGTTGCTTTGAAAAACACAAATGAAGCAGAATTGATGGTTCGCTCCGGTGATATAGATGCACTTAATGATAAAAATGCTATCGCAAATGGTTACAGTCCTTTTACAGCAAAAAATCAGAGACCGCATAGTTATCAGGGCGGTTGGACTGAAGAAACGGGCGAACCAAGCGGCACAGACAGAATGTATGTAGGTTCTGCTTGGAGCGGAAAAGAAGCAGACGGCTATGCAGAAAACTACACCAAATGGAAGAATGGTCAGCTACAAGGCAAAGCATTTGGGGAAGGTGCACTCGTAATCAATATGAGTTATGATGTAAGCGACATAAGTGTAAGAAGTGCACTCTTACAGCTTTGTATAGATGATTTTCAGCCCCTTACGTGGAAAAGTAATTTTACAGTAAAGCTGAATGGCAAGGATGCTCCGTTTATAGCAGAGCTTCTGAATCAGGTTGATCAGACAGGTCCCGTTTCCTATATAGTTTCGGCTGTTATTCCTTCCGGATTCTTTACAGATATTGCATCGGGTAATCTTAACATAACCATTGACGAAACAACAGGCGTTGGTGACGGATTTGCAATAGACTTTGCAAAACTCCTTGTAAACTATAATGAATCCTTATTTACAGGAGAGTTCCATGGAACAACAGAGCCGGGTGCAACAGTCAGATTGCTTGGAACAAGCACAACGGTAACGGCATCAAACAACGGTGGTTTCAGCTTTGAAGCAATCCCCGGACTTAATGCAGTAAGAGCATCCAAAGATGGATTCAAGGAAAATTATGAATTTGGTATCGTTCTTTCATCCGATACAGAATGGGAACCCGATATAAGTCTTTCACAAGGCACAGGAAATCCTGATATTGATTTCTCGCAGTTCGGAACAACAGATGCTTGGGCGGATGCTTCCGAATGGGCAACGGCTGAGCTTGAAAAAGCCGATGAACTTGGCTTGATTCCAACATCGCTCTACGGTGCAGACTTAACAGCCGACATCACAAGAGCAGAATTTGCGGCAGTTGCGGTTAAGGCGTATGAAGCACTTGCAAACGGTGCGGCAATTCCGGCAGTAAACAATCCTTTCACAGATACAAGCGATGTTGAAGTATTAAAGGCATACAACATCGGTGCTGTAAACGGAACAAGTGCAACAAC
>JAZSHP010000059.1:0-2272 GCA_045533355.1 Candidatus Fimenecus sp. | reverse complement strand
CAAGTCAGTGTTAATTCAATAGACGACCCGATTTTTACATCAAGCTATAAGAAGTATATCGACCTTAATATGAAACTCAGCGACACCAATGATTATGAGGTTGAACTGGTAAGGGAAAACGGCAAAATAACGGCAAAATCTGACAGCTATACTCTTGAAACGGGTATTTCCCTCTGCAAAAAAATATTGTCAGATGAAAACCGATTGATCCTTTTGCAGTCTGATAATTATTACTCTGTTCTGTACACTTTTGATTTTGAGAAAATGGAAAAATACACAACAGATTTGAGTTCGCCAATGGATAATGTTAACGCATATCCGATTGGCAAAAATGTGCTTATATATTATGACTATAAACAACGGTATATGTACTTTGTTCCTGAACTGGGAGCAGGTTTTAATCTGTATGAGGAAAGTTCCCCGACAGAGCCTTTAACATCTTCAACGCTGTATGTTGATAACTATTTTTGTGTTGACCAATCGCTGCTTGGAATTTCTGACAACAAACTTGCTGTATTGAACTTTGAAACGCTTAATCCCGATTTTTATCTTTTTTGGAATGGATTTTTTGATGGTACGCCATATGAGAAGGTTGCAAGCGAGTATGCAGAAAGCAATACAAACCCGCTGAAAAAGCTTTACATATTTGAAACAGACTGACAATCACCGTACAAAGTGCATTGCGGATTTGTGCGGATTTTTAGGAGGTAAATTATGAAAAAACTTTTAGCATTTTTAACTGCACTTACAGCTCTTTGCTGTACAGCCTGCAACGAGAAAAAGACTGATACAAGCGAAAATACACCTGTGGAAGATGCAACATCAGCTGTATCTGAAACTGATATTTCCGAGGATAAAAGTGAAACTACAGAAACAACAGATGTTTCTGCAAGTACTGATAAAGTTACCGAGGATGAAAGTAAAACAACTACCACCACAACCAAGGCTTCTGAGGATAAAGGCGAAAACAAGGAGAACTCCGATACTTCCGCTGATTCAGGCAGCAATTCCAATTCAGATGCAGGATTTAAGAATTATACCATTGCTGATTTTAAGGAAATCAAAGTTAAGCTGAATGACCAGGAAACAGCTCCCCCTGTTGATTTTAAGGAATACGATTTGTCAGGGATTAAATTTGAGGCTAAGAAATCTCCCTGTACACTTCCCGAAAATCTGAAAATTGAAAATGTATGTCCCATTTCAGAAATTGCTGCTCAGCAAATGAAAATGGAACATGATGAATACTGTCAGCAATTTTTAGAGAATTGTAAGCCGATTTTTGAAGCTGAGAACAAGCCGCTTATTCTCTACACAGCTTTTGACGGCGAAAATCTCTATTATCTGGCTGATTATGACATTCCCTGTCCCAATGTAAGCCATAATTTTGAAATATTCAAATACAACCCCGAAACAGAAGAAAATACCTGTATTTATGAATATTCCAACGGCACAGAGGGTATCACATTAACTGATATTAAGTTCTTTGATGATAGTTTGTGGCTTATTACCGTAGATAATATTGAAAGTGAACCTGAAGTCAAAACATATCGTATTGATGAAGCAGCGGGCGAAATGAAAGAGGATGATTTTAAAAACGAAATCAATATTGATTTCATTGCTGATCCTCATTCTAATGGTTACAAATACTCTGCCGCTGTGAGTTATTCAGAAGAATCTGAAATACGCATGGAAAAAGAAAAACGCAAAATGATAGCTTATACTGATAAATTAAAGCTTGAAACAGGTATTAACAAATGTATTCCTGTATTATATACAGATAAAAAGATGAGTTTCTTGCAGGCAGATACAGAGGTATCCATACTCCACACCTTTGACTTTGAAAAAATGGAGAAATATACAACTAATTTTGGAATGGCAGACGCTAACCGTGCATATCAATTAGGAAATAATGTTCTTGTACATTATGTTGGCAGTCAGAAGTGTATGTACTTTATTCCCGAACTTGGTGCAGGATTTATTTTACAGGACGTTGAAAAAGTTTCTTCACCCCTTGGCTCAACTTACTATGCAAACAATACCAGCGTGAGTGAATATGGCGATAAGCTGGCAATTACCAATTTCGGTGCAGGTATGTTTTATGATTTCTTTGCTAACAGCAGCTTTTTAAATGATGTATACCCACCTGTTGAGGAAGACCCCATGCAAAAGCTTTACATATTTGAAACAGACTGACAATCACCGCACAAAGTACATTGCGACTTTGTGCGGATTTTTTGTGTATATAGCGAAAAATCAACCAAATCAATTGACA
>JAZSHP010000072.1:0-67372 GCA_045533355.1 Candidatus Fimenecus sp. | reverse complement strand
CATCTCGTCGTCGTTTATTTATATACGGATAGAGGCAGAAGGAGACTATACATAATAATGTAAGGATTGTTGCGTAGGTTTCAGCGCCACCACCGGCATAGTCAATCTGCGATTCATCAAAGCCAAGAAACAATGCAATAGGTCCATATAATTGCTTTCCTAAAACTGCAATAGCAACAGAGCCTACCATCATAGCCGTAAAATAAGGCAATGTAATGTTGATATTTGCAATAAGCAAATAAATTATGAAAACAACTGATGACTTATGGAGCATAAACGCAATAAATGCAACAATTGCGAACTTTACAAATTTCTTATTTTTTGCATATTCATATCCTAAAAAGTAAATTAATGCGGTCGCTAAAGTCTGTCTATGTCCTGTTAAGGAATAGAACATAAAGAAAAGAACTGAATAAATAAGAAAACTGATGTCAGGCATTGAAGAGTATTTGTATACCCAACGCGCCATAAGACTTGTAAAAACAATGGCAATAAAGAATAACCACAATCGGTAGTCGTCAGAAAATGCCTGAAATACTTTTTGAAGAAGAAAGTATCCCGGGTCTTTAACATCAAGTCCGTTGAAAAGATAGTTCCAACAGTTAGATATAATGGTATCCCAAGGGGTGTTCATTTCCCTCTCAAAAACAATTTTATACTGATGTGTATCATTTCCTACCGTATAGTCACGTAAACCTGACAGGAGTATCCATTGTATTGCAACAATTATACAGTATATTTTCTTTTTCTCGTTTGTGGGATTTACATGAATAAGGAATATACCCCAAACCATTATCAATACTATATTTATCAGATATACTGCCATAAGTCTTACCTTTCATCACTACTTGTTTGCAATAAGATTCAAATCATCTTTAAGTGTTTTTTCTATGTCTGCTTTGTTATGGTATTTTTTACCACATTCATAAGCATTTTTTGCCAATTTTTCAAGCATACTATTGTCATCAAATACAGTTGAAAGTTTTTTATAAAGCTCGCTTTCATTATCGGCAACTATTGCGCAATCATTTTTCACAAAATGGTCTATTGATGCAACATTTTTAGGTCCGTATACCAAAATAGGTCTTGCTGATTTTAAATAATCAACGATTTTTGTTGAAAAAGATTGACGAACCAACAATCTGTTTTTCATGTCCTTTGATTCAATGTGAACAAGCATATCTGCTTCATTCTGTATTTTTAAAACCTCATCAGCAGATACACTACCCATAACAAAAGAAGATTCACCCACATTAAGCGCATTATTCATCTTGTGATTCAAATCAGTTCCTGTGTATATACGAAGCTGTGCCTTGATACCATTTTCATTTATCTTTTCCAAGGTATTTGCAATCTCACTAAGAGATTTCCAACGGTTCATACCAATATTGCCTGTATATATCAATTGTAGTGGTTTATTATAAACAGTTTTTATCGGTGCTTTATCAGAAAAATCAGCAGATTTTGTGAGCAATTTACATTCCTTTTTAAATGCTTTTTCGTAATCACTTTTCTGAACTTCTGAAATCACATAAAACAAATCCGCTTTTTTTACAACTTTTCGCATATAAATACGATTAACAAAATGATTAATCCAACATAGTGGTGATAACATAAAACGTTTAAGAGAATAATTATTATCCCACGCATACAAAACAAGCTTTTTATTTGTTAATTTTGTTACATACAAAATCATTCTGTTTAACAAAGGTATATCTGACAAAACTGTAAATATTATATCAGGGTCATATTCTTCAATAAACTTTCTCAGTTCAGGAGATTTCCACCTGCCAATTCGCCAAATAAAATCCTGTAACCAGAAAAAAACTGTCCATCTACGGGATTTTATAAAATTGATTATACCCTGTTCATTTTTTGTGTTTTGAACTTTTGGTGTTTTTTCTTTTTCTTCTGGCTCAACACGAACTCCAACAGGCGTATTTTTTATAAGGTTTTTTATAAGCATTTTTTCAGTAATGCAAAATGCCTGTGAAATTTCTTTATCAGGAGAACCTGCTCTTGTGTAAATACTTGCAAGTTCAACATCTTCCATATCTTTGAAAAGATTTATAAATGTATTACCTATACTTATTTCTTTTTTTAATGGTGATGATGATACAAAAAGTATTTTCAAGAATCTCACTCCCTTACTGTTTTATACCACTATTTTATATCAATCAAATCTCCGAGTTTTTTCTCCCACTTTTCAGGGTTCATTGGCCAGAAGCCACCACCGTGGAAAAATGTAAACTCACCAAAATATATTTTTCCGCTGATTTCATAAAGGTCAACTCTTACGAATTTCATTCCTTTTGAAATTTTAGCCGCTATTTCTTTCATTTCATCAAACATCTGAGGTTTTTGAATCTCAACCCCTGCTTGTTCGTGAATATTAACGATATCAAGATGGTTGAAATCCATATCGAAAAAGTCAAACTTAACATCTGTACTACGGTCTGTTGCAATAAACATTATTTCAGGTTTACCGTTAAAACAGAAGAACTTATAGTCACGAATATCCTCTTCACCGTCAGGTGTCATAAACTTTTCTGCCATAATACAGGGCTCTACATTCTTATACGGATACTCTCTGCCGAAAACATAAGGGTTGAGTTTAAGTCTGTCTTCAAAGAATTTTTTCAATTCTTCTTTATCGATTGTTGACTTATCTGTAATTACCTTAACGCTACCTGAATCGTGATTACACTTTAATACAAACTTTTCAGGCAAGGCATCAAAATCAATTTCATCAAAATGCTTCCATGAGCCATAAATCGGAAAAAGATATTCCCCACCTAAAATTTCTGTTATATAATCCCTTACTGCAATTTTGTCAACCAGTTCTGTATATTCAGGATGAATTTCGTTAAGCTTTAACCAGTTCTGTTTGTCACAAAAAGTAACAGGATTTTTAAGATTAAGCTTTTTTCCTGCTTTTATTCTGTAAACCAATTTCAAATATGGCTTTGCCGGAATAAATCTTAAACAATTGATAAGTTTTAATCTTAATTCTCTGTTTTTAAAGATTTTTTTGTAATCCATTATTACAAATTCTCCTTGTACCATTCGATTGCGAGTTTGATTCCGTCCTGGAAGCTATAGTCAGGGTCATAGCCCAAAAGACGCTTTGCTTTTGAAATATCTGCATTACTATGCTTGATGTCACCTTTACGGTCAGGACCAAAGTTTGGCTCGATATCAACACCTAAAGCCTTTGTGAGACCGTAGTAAATGTCGATTAAGTACTCACGACCGCCATACGCGATATTATATGCTTCACCTGCTGCCTCACTTGGTGCAAGACAAGCCTTAAGGTTTGCTTCAATAACATTGTCGATATATGTAAAGTCTCGGCTCTGCTTACCATCACCGTTGATTGTTGGTGTTTCACCATTTAAAAGGAGCTTTAAAAACTTTGGAATAACAGCCGCATAAGCTCCGTCAGGACTCTGACGACGACCGAATACATTGAAATATCTCATTCCGTATGTATCAAGTCCATATAATTTAGTATAGAGCTTACCCCATTCTTCGTCGCAACGCTTTGTAAGAGCATAAGGTGAAAGAAGGTTACCTTCTCTGCCCTCATATTTAGGAAGATTTGGTTCATCACCATAAACTGATGAGCTTGAAGCATAGACAAATTTCTTAACGCCATTCTGACGAGCAGCTTCCATCATATTAAGAGTGCCTTCGATATTGTTCTTGCAATAGAAAATCGGCATTTCGATTGAACGAGGAACACTGCCCCATGCAGCCTGATTAAGAACATAGTCAACACCTTCACAAGCCTTTATACAAGTATCAAGGTCCTTGATATCACCTTTTATAAATGTATAGTTCGGATTGTGGAGAAACATATCGATGTTCTCCTGCTTACCTGTTGAAAGGTCATCAAGTGCCTTTACCTTATATCCCATATCAAGTATTGCTTCGCAAAGGTTTGAGCCGATAAAACCGGCTGCACCTGTTACTAAGAATACTGAATTTTCAGGAAATTTCAAATGTTTGTAACCCATAATTATAATCTCCAGTAGTTATATCCCGCTGATTCATATTCCTTACGATTAAGGAGACCCTTAATATCAGCAAGAACTTTTGTAGAATTGTCACCTGATTTGAACATCTTGTCAAAATCAGCCTGTGTTAAATCCTTGAACTGTTCATGTGCAACTGCAAGGATTACAGCGTCACAATCTGTGATAGTGTTCATATCCACAAATTCCATACCGTAAAGGTGCTTTGCCTCATCAGCATCTGCTGCAGGGTCAGCAACTGTTGCAGTTATGCCGTACTCTTTGAGTTCATTATAAATATCGATAATCTTTGTATTTCTGGTATCAGGACAGTTTTCCTTGAATGTAAATCCAAGAATTGCTACCTTTGCGCTCTTGATTGCCACATCAGCTTTGATAAGATTTTTAACGATACTTTCAGCAACATATTTACCCATATCGTCATTGATTCTACGACCTGAAAGGATAATCTGACTATGATAACCCAACTGCTCTGCCTTATATGTAAGATAGTATGGGTCAACACCGATACAATGACCACCAACAAGACCAGGGAAGAATTTAAGGAAATTCCACTTTGTTCCCGCTGCCTTAAGAACTGACTGTGTATCAATACCCATTTTGTTAAAGATAATTGAAAGCTCGTTCATAAATGCGATATTGATATCACGCTGACTGTTTTCAATAACCTTTGCAGCTTCAGCAACCTTAATGCTTTCCGCTCTGTGAACACCTGCTTCAACAACAAGTTCATAAACCTTTGCAATTATATCAAGGGATTCATCATCCATACCGGAAACGATTTTAACGATTGTTTCAAGACGATGCACCTTGTCACCCGGATTAATTCTTTCAGGTGAATAACCGATTTTGAAATCAACACCGCATTTAAGTCCTGATTCTTTTTCGAGAATAGGAATACAAATATCTTCTGTAACACCAGGATAAACTGTTGATTCATAGACTACGATTGAACCCTTTGTAAGGTTACGACCAACAATTGTTGATGCACCCTCAACAGGTGTCAAATCAGGTGTGTGGTCATCATTTACAGGAGTTGGTACTGCAACAATATGGAATTTTGCTTCCTTGAGTTTGCTTTCGTCAGCAGTAAATTCTACTGTACAAGCCTTAATTGCATCGTCACCAACTTCGTTAGTCGGGTCAATACCATTTTTGTAAAGCTCAATCTTCTTGGCATTAAGGTCAAAGCCCACAACCTTTACTTTTTTTGAAAAAGCAACTGCGATTGGCATACCAACATAACCAAGACCTACAAGAGAGATTTTTTCTTCACCATTTACAATTTTTTCATAGAGATTTGAAAACATAACCTTCACGCTTTCTGTACTGAGATTAATCAGTTATTTATCATATTAAAATATTTATTAATAACAATTTTTCTATTGAATTGTTTTTCCATTTTTTCTCTTCCTTTTCTGCCCATTTCACATTTCTGCTCATAGGTCAAATCAAGGAATTTATCAACTGCACATTTTATACTGTCAGCATTCTTAACTTCAAAGCCAAAGCCGGTCACACCTTCGTCAAAGGTTTCCTCGCAACCGGGAATATTAGAAGCCAGAATTGGTCGTCCTGAAGAAGCACCCTCTAAAAGCACATTTGCCATACCCTCGTGATATGACGGAAGAATAACAGCGTGTGCATCCTGAAGAAAAGGTCTTACATCCTTATGGAAACCGACACAATTTACATTCTTAAGGTCAGAGAAAGGATTTTCGGAACCATATTCCACATCACCCACAACAGTAAACTGCACATTGTCATTATTGAGATACCGTTTTGCAACTTCAGCCAGTTCAAAAACGCCTTTGTCCTTAATAATTCTTCCAACAAACACGATATTTGTTTTTTTGCTTTGCGGATATTCAAGATAAGAAAATTTTTCTATATTAACGCCTGAACCCGGTAAAAGCCGGACATTATCACCAACAACTTTTCGTTGTTGGAAAAACTGAAGGTTTGATTTATTCTGGAAAAATACACATTTCGCTTTTTTGCAACCTACTTTATAAAGTATAAGCATAAGCTTCTGCAAAAGTCCTTCGTCCTCAATAACACCTAACCCTGTAACATTTGCTGCATAAGGTACTTTAAGCTGACCACAAGCAAGTCCACCATAGGCATTCGGCTTAACAGTATATGTAAGAACAAAATCAGGTTTATGTTCTTTTATGAGTCTTCGATAATTGAGGTACAGGGAGAAATCCTCCAAAGGATTTTTACCGTGTCTTGATGAATTCGTTTCAATAACAGTAGCACCCAAGGTCTCAATTTCACTATTTCGTTCACTTTTCGGAACGCTTACAAGAACCTCATTACCTGCTTCAACCAATGCGAGTACAAGCTCTGTGCGGAACTGCATAATGGTCGTAACATCATTCGCTAAAATTAAAATCTTTTTCATTTTGTATAGTTTTCTTTCACTTTTTCCATAATTGCTTTTGAGTCAATTGAATATTGTTGTCTTAAATATTTCTGACTACCAACGATACAAGAATACCTGTCATCCAAAGCAACTCTTACAAGCCTTGTATTAACATCACTCTGCTCCGCAAGGACTTCTGCGACAGCAGAGCCGAAGCCACCACTTAAATTGTGCTCTTCAACGGTAATGATTGTGTTATATTCAGCGGCACATTTAAGAATTGTTTCCTTATCAATCGGCTTTACTGTCGGGAATGTGTATACAGTAGGTGTAATTCCCTCTGCCTCCAACTCCTTACAAGCCTCACTGACTTCGTCAAAAATCGCACCTGTTGAGAAAAGAGCAACATTTTTTCCGTCTTTTATCTTAATCGCCTTGCCGATTTGGAAATCATCAATGCTTTCGTGAATCTGCTTTTCTCCACCTCTACCAAGTCTTAAATAACAAGTACCCGGAGTTTCATAAATTGCCTTTGTAGCACAAGCCGCCTCAACCAAGTCACCGGGAGCAACAACTGTCACATTGGGTAAAGCACGCATCATTGCAATATCCTCAGTTGCGTGATGACTCATACCGAGTGAACCATAAACAAATCCACCACCAACACAAACCACCTTAACATTTGCATCGTGATAAGCACAGTCGTTACGAATCTGCTCAATACAACGAAGTGTAGGGAAATTACCGATTGAATATGTATAAACAATCTTTCCCTGTAACGCAAGTCCTGCTGCAATAGATGTCATATTCTGCTCTGCAATACCTGCATTTATAATCTGGTCAGGTAATTCTTCCCAGAACGGTCTTAAAACACCGAATCCCAAATCACCTGTAACTATATATACTCTTTTATCTTTTTTTGCTATTTCAAGTAAGGTTTTAACAAACGTATCTCTCATTTTGTTGCCTCCTTATCTTCTGTTGAATATGGGTCAACCACACCGTCTGGTATTACAGCATGTAACTCTTTTAATGCACCGTCGTATTCTTCACCCTCATGTGGGAAACGATAGTGCCAGAGAATGTCATTTTCCATAAATGATATTCCGTTGCCCTTTACTGTATTTGCAATAATAACGGTTGGCTTGTCCGCTGATTTTTTTGCCTCATTCAATGCATTACGGATTTCGTCGTGATTATGTCCATCAATATCAAATACATTCCAACCGAATGCCTTCCATTTTTCTGCAAATGGTGATAAAGCCAGTGTATTGTCACAGAAATCAAGGCTCTGCATTTTATTATGGTCAACAATTACAACAAACTGATTGAGCTTAAAATGATTTGCAAACAATGCCATTTCCCAGATTGAGCCCTCGTCACATTCACCGTCACCAACAATTGCATAAGTGAAATATGGCATCTTTTCAATTTTTGCGTTAAGGGCAATACCACAAGCCATGCAAGCACCGTGACCCAATGAGCCTGTTGAAATCTCGACACCCGGAATACCCTTATGAGAAACGTGACCTGAAAGACGGCTTCCGTCAGCATAATGAGTTTTAAGCTCTTCCACAGGGAAAAAGCCTTTTTCTGCCAATGCCGCATAAATTGCTGCACCTGCATGACCTTTACTGAGCACTATTCTGTCTCTGTTTTCATCATTAATATTCAGAGGTGTGATATTTGCTACATCATTATAAAGCACTGCAACAACATCTGCTACAGAAAGAATTGAGCCAATATGACTACCATGTGAAATATGAGTCATTTCAATACCGTGACGCTTAATAAGCCACGCTAATTGTTCGCTTTTCATAGGTTATTACTCCTTGGAAATATTTTCTAATCTATTGATTTGTTCATCTGTTAACTCAAATGTAAGGGATTCTGCATTCTGTAAAACCTGTTCAGGTGATTTTGCACCAACGATTACAACTGAATCTTTCAGATAGTCCAAAATCCAACGTATTGCAACAGAGGAAACTGATTTACCTGTTTCACCTGCAATCTCTTTAAGCACTTCGACGATTTCAAGATTTTTAAGAAGCTTTTCACCGTGGAAATTCACATAAATGTCTCTCGAACGTCTATCATTTGCTTCAAACTTGCAATTTTTATCGTACTTACCGCTTAAAATGCCTTGTCCAAGACTGCCCCAGGTAAATGGAGTCATATTAAAATCATCCCTGAAGCTGAACATTTCGTTTTCATTCTTACGACAAGCAAGACTGTATTCATCCTGAAATGATACAAATGGGTTGGTACTGAAATTCTTTAATTCTTCAGCATCTTCCTTGTGGATATTTGACAAGCCATAATATCTGATTTTGCCTTGGTCTTTTAAAATTTCCAAACTTTCTGCAACGTCTGCAAGAGGAGTCTTTCCATCTCTGTAATGTACTTGATACAAGTCAATATAATCTCTGTTAAGTCTTTTAAGACTTCCCTCAACTGCTTGAAAAATATATTCTCTGCTGTTGTCATAAAAAGTCTTTCCGTTTTCAACTCTTACACCAAATTTGGTGGTAATCACAGCATTATATAAATCTTTACCAAGAGCCTCGGACAATGTTCTTTCACTTTCACCGAGACCGTATGTGTCAGCGGTATCGAAAAAGTTAATGCCGTTTTCAATTGCAAAACGGACAGCGTCTATTAATTTATTTCTTGAAACATCACCCCAACCATATCCGCCAAGTGGGCATCCGCCCATACAAAGAGTTGATACATTCAGGTCAGTTTTTTTGATTTGTACTTTCTGCATTTTTTCACTTCCTTGCTTTTGTACGCAAAAAATCTATCAACTTTCTTATTAAAACTTCTATGTAATAAAGTAGTGTTGCTACAACTATAATTGCAAATGTGACTACAATCAAATTTACCGGAAACGCTAATTTATCACAGTATTTTATAATCACGAACTGAACTAGATAAATTTGTAATGTTATGTTGGAGATATGCTTAACAACAAGATTAAGCTTTTCAGGTATCTTTTTGAAAACGTGCTCCAACGACATAAACAAATCAAACAATGAAAATACAGCTAAGAGAATAACAATCTGATTTAAAATCTGCAAAGGTAAAATCGATTCAACTCTTGAAAAGATTATTTTCGAAACGAAGTAGACAACCATACATCCAACTGTTAAGATAATCTTGAATTTTAGGTCTATCCCACCTAAAATGTTTTTTCGGCCTTTTTTGAACAAAGCACCCATTAACATACTTTCAGTGTAGAGAAAAAGAATGAATGGCTCACTGACATTGTCAACTCTATATTCAGATTTGTCGTAAAACAATGCATAAACTGAAATCCAAACAAGGAATATAACAGCCATTGTGATTTCCAGGAAATTGATGACCTTCTTGTCTATATAAACCACAAAATAAAATATGCAATAACAAATAATTAACCATACAAGGAAAATGTAATTTGTAGGATAAACGAAAAGCTTAAATGCATCATCTAAATTATTTAACGGATACTCACCAATAAGCACAGTGAACAATGTGAATATTGCCAATACAGGATACACTCTGAAAAATCGTTTCGGAAACCATTTTATAAAACTCGTTTTAATGTTATACAGTAAGAAACCCGATACAGCAAAGAAAATAACATTTCCCAAAAGCCCACCCGTTGCCAATGCACTTACTGGCCAAAAATTTCCAAAGTGAGAATTTGTAATCAATGCCGTTGCTATTAATTTAAGATAATTTATAAACTCAAACATTTCTTACTCCCTCATCACTTATTATGACTGAAAATTTTATCAGTCACTATTTTTAGTACTGTCAGATGTTGTAACAACTTCGGCTGAACCATCGTCCTCGTTGCCTTCGTTAGTAAGAACAGATTTTATTGTCATAAAAAATATTTTAACATCAAGTCCGAAAGAGAGATTTTCAACATAGTAGTTGTCATAAGCAAATCTTGCCTCAACCGTATTTGTCTTTCTGCCATGAACTGCAGCCCAACCTGTAACACCCGGAAGAACATCAAATCTCTTTAATTCTTCCTTAGTGTATTCCTCCCATTGTTTTGGGTAATATGTAAGCACAGGACGAGGTCCGATTAAGGACATTTCTCCCTTTAAAATATTGATAAGCTGTGGTAATTCATCAAGACTTGTTGCACGGATAAATTTTCCGACAGGTGTTACTCTTGCATCACCCTTTGTGCAGAAAACTCCGCCTTCCTGTTGCTCAGCACCAACACACATTGAACGGAATTTGTACATATCGTATACCTTACCGTCTTTTCCCACTCGTTGCTGAACAAAAATTGCAGGTCCCGGTGATGTTGCTTTTACAAGAATTGCAACAATTAACATAACAGGCCAAAGGAATAACAAGGCACCGAGCGCAACTACAAAATCAAACACTCTTTTGACGCTTTTATACATACTTTACCAATCTCCCAAACAGTTTTTTCTGCAAAAATGAGCATAAAAAAACACAGTAATCACATTATATTATATTTAGTGTATTATACTCCTATAGCGTACAAAAGTCAATTATAATATAGTATATAATATAAGTTTTATTGGACACTTTTTTTGCAATCTGTGTATTATTTTTAACAGTGTATTCAGTAACTTTTTAACATGATTTCTCTTTGAAAAAATTGCACAAAAATTTATCGCAAATTTATGGCAAATTTTGTAAGCATAGTTTAATGTTTTCATTGACATTATGGGGAAAACTATTATATAATAGTTTGTAATTTTCAATATGTGGTAAAGTGGGCTCATTCACATCACATATTGCGATTTACTTTCGTATTTTTTTATATTGGAGAGATATATATGGAAAGAAAAGTCGGTACTGTTTCAAGAGGTATCCGTTGTCCGATTATCAGACAGGGTGATAACCTTGTTGATATCGCAGTAACAAGTGTACTTGAAGCTGCTGAAAGCGAAGGTTTCGAAATGCGTGACAGAGACGTTGTTTCTCTTACAGAATCAATCGTTGCACGTGCTCAGGGTAACTATGCATCAGTTGATGATATTGCAGCTGATGTTAAAGCAAAGCTTGGTGGAGAAACAATTGGTGTTATCTTCCCTATTTTGTCAAGAAACCGTTTTGCAATCTGCCTTCGCGGTATTGCAAAGGGCGCTAAGAAAGTTGTTCTTATGTTAAGCTATCCAAGTGACGAGGTTGGTAACTCACTCGTTACTTACGACCAGATTGACGAAGCAGGAATCAATCCTTATTCAGATGTGCTTGATGAAGCAAAATACAGAGAACTTTTTGGTGAAAATAAGCACGAATTCACAGGTGTTGACTATGTTGCTTACTACTCTGAAATCATCAGAGAAGCAGGTGCAGAAGCTGAAATTATTTTTGCTAACCAGCCAAAAACAATTCTCAACTATACTGACTGTATTCTTACTTGTGATATTCATACAAGAGCAAGAACAAAGAGAATCTTAAAGGCTGCAGGTGCTAAGGTAGTTTGCGGACTTGATGATATTCTTAACGCTCCTGTAAACGGCAGTGGCTGTAACGAAAAATATGGTCTTTTAGGTTCAAATAAATCAACTGAAGATACAATCAAGCTTTTCCCAAGAGATTGTCAGGGACTTGTTGAGGACATTCAGGCAGAATTTATGAATAGAACAGGCAAACATATCGAAGTTATGGTTTACGGTGACGGTGCTTTCAAAGACCCACAGGGTAAAATCTGGGAACTTGCTGATCCGGTTGTATCCCCAGCTCATACTGCAGGTCTTATTGGTACACCAAACGAATTAAAACTTAAATATCTTGCTGATAATGATTTCAAAGGTCTTTCAGGTGCTGAGCTTAAGGAAGCTATTTCAAACAGTATCAAAGCAAAGCAGGACAACCTTGTTGGCAATATGGCTTCTCACGGTACTACTCCTCGTCAGCTCACTGACCTTATCGGTTCACTTTGTGACCTTACAAGCGGTTCAGGTGATAAGGGTACTCCAATCATCCTTGTTCAGGGATATTTCGATAACTACACAGACTAATTAACGGAGGAATTCAAAATGGATTGTAATGTTAGACCAGAATCAATGGAAAGAATTACCACCAAAGCTTTAGCAGATGCTTTCATTGAAGAACAGGTTAAGGCTGTTCGTGAGCAAGTTGGCGACAAGAAAGTTCTCCTCGCTCTTTCAGGTGGTGTTGACTCATCAGTTGTTGCTGCTCTTCTTATCAAGGCTATCGGCAAACAGTTAGTTTGTGTTCATGTTAACCATGGACTTATGAGAAAGAACGAAAGTGAAAACGTGGTTGAAATCTTCGGCAAAGAGCTTGATGCAAACTTGGTTTACGTTGATGCTACTGACCGTTTCCTTGACCTTCTTGCTGGTGTTTCTGACCCTGAAAGCAAGAGAAAGATTATCGGTGCTGAATTTATCAATGTTTTTGCTGATGAAGCAAGAAAACTTGAAGGAATTGAATTCCTTGCTCAGGGTACAATTTATCCTGACATTCTTGAAAGCTTTAAACAGGCTGAAGGCAAAAAAGCTGTTAAATCTCACCACAATGTTGGCGGACTTCCTGAAGACCTTAACTTCTCACTTGTTGAACCAATTAAGCTTCTCTTTAAAGATGAAGTTCGTGTAGTTGGTGAGGCACTTGGTCTTCCACACGCTATGGTTTATCGTCAGCCATTCCCAGGCCCTGGTCTTGGTGTTCGTTGCCTTGGTGCAATCACAAGAGACAGACTCCACGCTCTTCGTGAAGCAGATGCAATTCTCCGTGAAGAATTTGACAACTGTGGTCTTGCTGAAAAGGTATGGCAGTATTTCATCGCTGTTCCTGATGTTAAGAGCGTTGGCGTTAAGGACGAAAGTAGATACGAAGGCTGGCCTGCAATCATCCGTGCTGTTAACACAACAGACGCTATGAGTGCTACAATCGAAGAAATTCCTTACGCAGTGCTTCATAAGATTACTGACAGAATCACACACGAAGTTGATGGTATCAATCGTGTACTTTACGACCTCACTCCAAAGCCAATCGGCACTATTGAGTGGGAATAAGAAACAAAAAGTCCACAAAGCCTTATATATCAAGGGTTTTGAGACTTTCAGAAAGCCCCGTGATACAAAAATGATACTGTATACGGCTTTCCCACATGTTTTTCTACAAGAGAAAACCTCTCTCATTTGAACATCCTGTTCATCCGAGAGAGGTATTTTTATGTCTGTTTTTCGACAGCGTAATACTGCAGTATTTGTTGTTATTTATACAGTTACATCTTCACTCTGTGCAGAAACTCTTTTTTCTTTGAGCTGTCTTTCAACTTCTGCTGTGTGTTCCTTATCATCCTTAAGGAAGAGAATAACTATAAGATAAAGTATTGAACCGATTGCCGGACCGAGAATAAACAGGTGCCAACGGTATTTGAGGAAACGAGGAGCAACCTGTGCATTGATAACAGTCTGATTTGCTGCGTGTTTTATGTTCTGGTCGAAACCGAGGAATTTAAGTACATATCCCTGAATGACCTTAGGAACAGCACTTGTAAGTTTTGAAACTAAGTTCTGCATTGAAAAAACAACGCCCTCTGTACGCTTACCTGTTTTCAATTCAGTTTCATCTATAGAATTTGACAAGAGAGCACGATGTGCAATGTCCTTCATATTTGTGAATATCTGAGTTATACTGAGAAGAGCTATTACAACCACAATGGAACCGACATTAAGGAAACGGTCGTTTGCGCCTACATAGAAAGCGATTATTCGTGCCACAATAGTAATTACTTCGGATAAAACAAGCAATTTTTTATTACCACCGATACGGCTGATAATCTTGGTTGTAAAAAACACCGCAATTGCACCGGGGATTCCCATAACGAAGCCATACACAACCTGTGCAGTACCACCTGAAATTTCTGTACCAAACACATTGTAGGCAACACCCTGAGATTCAAAAAAGTATTCCCAAGGAAGAGAAAGAGAGATACTTTGTACGATTCTTGCCAAGCACACAATAATGAGTGTTTTGTTATGTCTCAATTCTGCCATATCCTTTAATATGCTTGTCTTTATTTCATCTTTAACAGGTTCAACCTTTTCCTTCATACGGTATGCGAGCATTGCTATAAGCATACCGCCAACGCCAAATATAAATGCACCCCAAGCGTAAGAGGTTTTTTCACTCATTATTTCGTTTTTTACAACCATATCCTTGAAGGTTGGGAAAAGACCGCTGATTGTTCCACCTGTACCTGCAAGGATTGAAATCCACTGAATAACTCGTCCTCGTTCAACCGAATCGGGACTTGATAAAGCTGCCATACCCCAAATCGAGATATCCTGAAGCGAAAAGAAGGTATCGTAAAGAAGGAACAAGAACAGAACCAGAAGAATAGTCTGACCTTCAGATAAACCGAAGTCAAGGAACATTAAAAATACAATTATAGCAATAATAGGCGGTGTCCACAAAAGGAAAGGACGAAGCTTGTAACCGGGTTTGTGTCGTCTTCGGTCAATAAGTCCGCCGACAATAGGGTCATTGATAGCATCCCACATGGTGCTTATGCCTGTAATGATACCGGTTTTTTCGGCAGGTATTTTGAGAATAGTGTTGAGATAAACAAACAATCTGTTTGAAACAAAGCTACAGGTCATATTTTGACCAGTAAGACCTAATCCGTAAGAAAGTAAACGGTCATTTGCTACTTTTGTTTCAGATTCTTTTCTTGATAAGAAAAAAAGAGGATTCATATTCTCATTCCTTTCAGATTCTTTATTTGTAAAAATTATACGATAACAAGTAAGATAAATCAATAAAATAAATTAATTTTATTGTGACAATGTTAATATTCCAATTCAGATGGTTCGGTTTTCCATCAAAAAACTTAAAATCGTCAGTTTCGACCCCTCAGAAACACTTATTTTACGTGCGTTTTCGAACTCGAAATGTTAAAACTAAGTGAGTGGGAATAATAACAATAACAAACCCCGAAACCACTATGGTTTCGGGGTATTTTTTATATTATTAAGTTATTTTTCGTGTTGAGTTTAACCCATTACAAACAGTTAATCATATGGAGATGTTCGGTGTAAAGTCTTTCAACATCTGTATTTGTTTTAAGTAAACCACCTTGGAGCGACATATGGTCACCTCTGTAAGTTGGCATAATGTTCCAAATACCACTTGTAATGCTATTTGCATCAAAAACTGTTGATGGTGCACTTGATGGTGCCATAGCAGATATTGTGTTAACAAGTCCATCATTTTCCAACCATGACTCATCTATCACGTATCCTGCTTCAGTTACACCTGTATATTGACCAATTTGATTTGCACTGCTTCTGAAGATAATTTCCATTATCTCATTGTCGGCACTATAAGTACCATCTGCATTCTTGTTTGTTGCACTACAAGGAATTGAGAAATAATAAGTATCATTACTTGTGTAAATAGTTTCATTAAGTGCATGTGCATTATCAATATACATATCGTATGCTGCTGTATCAATTTCACTAATACTTTCTGTATAAGAGGTTGTGCCGTTATGAGGTGCAGCAAGAGAAGTGAGAGAATGTATCCAATCCTCTTTACCACCTGTAAAGAATGGTGAAATATCATCCGGGCTAGTTGCTTTGATTTCTTCTTCGCTACCTATTGCCATAAGAGACGCAAAAACTCGAATTGTTGCACCACCGAATGAATGGCCGAGAAGGTTGATTTTATTTTCAGCATCCCATTTTTCAATAAGTGCGTTACCTGTGAAATCTTTACCAAATCTGTCATGACCACAACGTTCACTGTGTTCTTTTCCGTAGTCAACAACTGTACCTGTCAACTGTGCGTATAATTCACAAGCTCTGTCCCATGCACTGGCTGTCCCTGAAACAGAAGTTGCATAGCAATCATACCCTTTAGCATTAAGTTTTTTCATCAACTCGCCACCAAACATACCCCAATAAGGCATTGCTTTATATTGGTCGTCATATTGGCCCCAACCCATTAAACCATGAACAAAAACATAGGAATAATTTGTTTCCCATTGAGCAGGGTCATACTCTCCCTTAGCTTTTGAAGGAAATATTAATGAGATTACCGATAATAAGATTGCTAAAATAAAAGACATTGTTTGTGCCATGGAAACGCCTCCCATAATTTTTTCTTAATTATAACATACTTTTTAATTGATGCAACAACAATTAACTGAAAAAAGTATGAAGTTTCTTTATCTGGGTGTTGCAGTTCGTTTGATAATTCATCCTTATAAGATAATTCCCATTCTTCTACATGGTATCAACAGGACTGGTTTCTTGCAAAAGTTAAACAATGTAAATACACAATTATTCTCACCATCTTTTTATTTATCTTTAACATCCTTGACAATAATACATTAAAAGGTTAAAATGAAATTATTGAAAAGGGATATTGCATAAAAAACCGAAGGCATTTCATACTTTTTTAGGATATATAATATAAAAAAGGAGGTGAAAACATGAAAAAACGTTTAGTTATTATGTTAATTGCGATTATACTTGCATTATCACTTGCAGGTACTGCATCTGCAACTCAGGTTACAGCACTTGGCAGCGGTTACACCAATGTTCCGTTCTCAAACGGATACTTCGGATATTGCATTGACCATTATTTAACCGGTGCATACTCTAATGATGTATTTTATGAACACGACACATCAATTGCCAAAAACAATATTGACAATAGTGATATTTCTCAATATTTGAAGGTGTTTTTTACGCAGTATTTTGAGGATTTCTTTGAATCCGATGGTAATGGTGGATACGTTATAAAATTTGACAAAAAGGATACCGTTGTTCCTGCTGTTATATATCATTTTTCAGATAATGAGTATGTATGGGGAACTAACCCTGGTGACCGTAAGTACTATACTGAAAATGTTAAGGCATATACCGGTCCGGAAATTCCTGACGAAGGCTATACTATCACTATTTCAAATGGTGACAAAATCACCTTTTACTTTATGTGTTTGGAACCCGAAAACACAGACCAGCAGACATTCTTCGCATATAAGATTGCAGTAAATGAACCTGCTACCCATACTCACGACTACAGTGACGATTGGAAATCTGATGAAGATGAACATTGGCATGAATGTGAATGTGGTGATAAACAAGACAAGGCAGAGCATACTGAAGAAATCAGAAATGATGTTCCTGCTACTGAATTCACAGACGGTTACACTGGTGACACATACTGTTCTGAATGTGATAAGCTCCTTGAAGAAGGTACAGTAATTCCTGCTACTCATACTCACGATTACAGTGACGATTGGAAATCTGATGAAGATGAACATTGGCACGAATGTGAATGTGGTGATAAACAGGACAAGGCAGAGCATATTTATGAAGATGGTGAATGTAGTGTCTGTGGTAAGGTTAACGATAAGGATGATGACGATAATGATTCCGACAAACCTGTTATAAACTTACCTGACATCGAATTACCAGATATAACATTACCTGACATTGAATTGCCAGATATAACATTACCTGATATTAATATTCCTGACATCAGCTTACCTGATATCCAATTACCTGATATCAACTGGTCTGAAATTGAATTACCGGAAATTAACTTCCCTGACATTAGCTTACCTGATATTCAATTACCGAATATTGATTGGCCTGAATTCGAGTTACCGGATATTAACTTCCCTGAGGCAGACGAACCTGAGGCAGACGAACCTGAAGCAGACGAACCTGAAGCAGATGAACCTGAGGCAGACAAACCTGAAGCGGAGACTCCTGAATCAGACACTATAACCGATAATCCTGAAATTCCTAATACAGACAGTCGCACCGATTCTGGTTTATGGATTATCTTTTCAAGCATTGGCCTATTTGCTCTTTTATTCGTTTTATTTAATAAAAGAAAGTATGAAATTGCTTGACTACAAACTAAAGTAAATTAAAAATCTCTCCCATCTTAGCATTGTGTTATTTGGGAAACGAAACGACCTTGATTTATTCAGGGTCGTTTTTGTTATTATCTCAATCAAAGTAGTATTGATTTTTCAATTAAAAGATTGTAAAATAAGTTCATACAAGTAAAATTGACAATTCTTGGAAATGAGGAATGATTTAGAATGAAGAAAATTATTAAAAAAATTACTGCAATTTTATTGATATTGGCCATCACTGTTTCTTTTGCCGGTTGTGGTGAAATTTCAAAGGCTGAAAAAACTGTTAACAATACATTCAAAGCATTGCAAAACGCTGATTTTGAGGAGGCATCAAAGTATATTAATTTGGATGAATTTTTCCCAAACAGCACCAGCTCGGAGTCTGTTAGTGAATCCGCTGAATCTCAGGCTTTGCTTGAAAAATTATTCAGCTCACTCCAGTACGAATTTATTTCTTCTGAAAAAATTGACAAAGAAACTGTTATGGTTAAGGTTAAAGTCACTACAATTGATATGAAGCCTGTAATGACAGAGTTTATGAAAAAGCTTTTGGAATATTCATTTGCAAATGCTTTTGCTGACCCACAGCCTACTGAAGAAGAAACAAACAAGGCAACAATGGATATGATGCTTGAATGCCTTTCCGCGGAGGACCTTGCTTTAATTACAAACGAGGTTAACATCAAGGTTGTTAAGGTAGATAAAAACTGGAAAATAGATTTTACTGAAGATATGGCCGATGTTTTAGTCGGTGGTATGATATCAGCAACTGAAGAATTAGCTGATTCCCTTAAGGATTTAGGATAAAAAAATGATGGTGAGGAAAAATCCTCACCATTTTTGTATTGTTTTCTGATTTTTTTTATGTTAGTATAATTGAAAAGGAGTGGTTTTTATGAAAAAGAAAAAAATATTGATTATTGCTCTTGCAGTTTTAGTTATTTTAGGAGCTGTCACTTTGCCTTTTATGGGATACAAAAAGGATTCAAAGGACACTAAAGAGCTTTTTGAGGAAAATGTTGCTTCGGTGGGTTATGAAAACTCAATTGAAACTGCTATCCCTCAAACTGAACTTTATAACATGATAAAAAATCACTTTACCTCCCCTCTTGCTGAAGGAAAAACTGAAAAAAAGGCTATTGTGATTGGTTATGACGGATGTCGTGCCGATATTCTTAATATAAGAGAAACAGAAAACAGCGGTATTTCCGCCATGCTTGATATTGGTGCTTCAATCAATCTTTCATACTGTGGTGGTGTAAATTTCCCTGAAAAAAACACACAGGATACTTCAACTGCACCCGGTTGGTGTTCAATTCTCACAGGTGTCTGGGCAGATGAGCACGGAATCACTGCAAATGATATTACAAAGTCACTCGAGCACAAGACTCTTCTTACAACTCTTGTTGAGGACGAGGTTATAGACAGCTCAGCTTTCATAACAAGATGGAAGGGTCATTTTGACAGAAAAGATGCTACATATCTTCTTGAAAAGGAATACTGTGAGGATAACGCTCTTAATGTTACCTTCAACAGATGTCGTAATGACAAAGCTTCTCACAAGTATACCCTTGAAGAAATTGCAAAAGAAGATTGTTCTGACTTTATTTTTGTAATCTATGAACCAACTGACGGTAAAGGCCATGATACAGGCTTTTCATATAACAATCCAAAATATCAGAAGGCTTTCAAAGAAGCGGACAAATATGCTTTTGAAACACTCAAAGCTATTACAGGCAGAGAAACTTATAGCACTGAAGACTGGCTTATCATCATAACAGCTGACCATGGTGGTATAGATACGGGCCACGGTGGTGAAAGCATTCAGGAAAGAATGACATTTATTGTTTCAAACAAAGGATAATAAAATGCAGAGTATTACATTTGAACAATTCTGTAATGCAGAATTCGACCTTTTTAAAACTAATCCAATAATTAAAAATCCTATTAACAGTTTTGTTATCGCTGACCCAAGTGTACTGACTCCTGATGTTTCTCACGATGGAAAATGGCATTTGTTCTGTCACACTTTTTTTGGTGTTTACAGATACGAGAGCACGGATGGAATTAATTTCAGTAATAAAGGTAAAATTGTAAGTCGTGCTATGCGACCAAACATCAATTATATTGACGGGAAATACTACCTTTTTTATGAAAGAACAAGACCTGTTATTTTCAATCTATTAAGCCTTGTTGGTGGTAAATGGAAATCAGAAATTTACTGTGTTGAGTCAACTAATCTGACAGATTGGTCTGCTCCGTATCTTGTAATCGGCAAAAGTCGGGATTACGAGGAATACAAAAAGGGTTACGCAATCTCAAATCCATTTCTTTTAAATACAGAAAATGGTTACAGAATGTATTATTCCTGTGGGCAGACATTTATTGATGACTGTGGTTTTTGTGAGCCTACTCACATAAGCTTTGCAGAAAGTAAATGCATCACAAAAGATTATATTTCAAGGGAAAAGCCAATTATCTGTCCTGACAAAAACATTCATTATCTCAACCTTTGCTCAGGTTGTCTTAAGGTGTATAAGCTTAAAGATTGTTATATAGGACTCCAGAATGGGCTTTTTGAAAAAGATGGCAAAAGTCACTCAGCTATTATGCTTTTAAAATCCCGGGATGGCGTGAATTTTGAGTTTGTTAAGCCATTTTTAGTTCCACAAATACAGGATAACAGCAAATGGATGGCACAATATGTATATGCCTGTTGTCTTACATATCACAATGGCAAATTAAGACTTTATTTCAACGCAAGAAATGTTTCAAATAACCTTACAGGCAGAGAATGTATCGGAATTTATGAGGCAAATTTATGAGAAAAAACATCTTAAAATGTAAAGATATCAATATTCGTGACCCTTTTGTTTTATTTGAAGACGGAAAATACTATCTCTATGGTACAAGAGCAAAATTTTTCGGCATTAAGGTCGGTGGATTTGATGTTTATGTATCAGAAGACCTTGAAAACTGGAGCAGACCAACAGAATGTTTCAATTCAAAAAAATATAAAATGAACAAAGCCTCTAACTGGGCACCTGAAGTACACAAGTATAATGGTGCATATTATATGTTTGCTACCTTCACACGAAAAAGCAACAAATTAAGAGGTACCTATATATTAAAGGCTGACAACCCTCTTGGTCCCTTTGAGCCACATAGTAAAGGTGTTGTGACTCCTGAAGAGTGGGAATGTCTTGACGGAACACTTTACATAAACCGTGACGGGAAACCTTACATTGTTTTCTGTCATGAACACACACAGATTATTGACGGAACAATCTGTTACGCACCATTAAACGATGACCTTACTGAACCAATCGGTGATGCCGTAACACTTTTCAAGGCATCTTCACCATATTGGGCTGATAAAAGCAAGAGCCCAAAAGAGCATCGCATAACAGATGGTCCATTTATGTATCGTTCAAAAAGTGACGAGCTTTTTATGCTTTGGTCCACATTCATAAAGGGTAAATATGCACAATGTCTTGTTAAATTTAATGGTGGAGAAATCGGAATGGACTTTACTCACCTTCCACCTATGATTGACAACGATGGTGGTCACGGAATGGTGTTCAAGGATGATGAAAAATTTTATCTCACATTCCACTCCCCTAACCAGACAGGTTTTGAACATCCGAGATTTATTGAAATTGAAGACACAGGCGACAATATTGTACTGAAATAAAAAATTTAATACTTGACAAACTCCTCCTACAAGTGTAGTATGTAATTAGATACTACAAGTGTAGGAGGTTTTATTATGAACTTATCAGAAAGAGAATGGACTGTACTTAATGCCCTTTGGGAAACTGATGGTGCAGAATTAGGCGAAATCGTTAACATACTGTACCCAAAGACCAAGTGGAACAGAAATACTGTTCTTACATACCTGACACGAATGGAAGCAAAAGGCCTGGTGAAAATTGATAAAAAGGCTTCACCTCACCTTTATCACGCTACCATTGACCGTGAAAGCTGTCAGAAGAAAGAAAGAGAGAGCTTTTTGAATCGTGTTTACAGCGGCTCAACAGGAGATTTAATCGCAGCATTTTTAAAGGAAGAACGCATTTCACAGGAGGAAATTGAAAATCTTCGACAGATACTTGATAATATGGAGGTGTAGTTATGTTTGATATATGGGGATTCCTTTTACAGACACTTACCGTTTCGGGGGTTGCAACGTTACTCCTGATTATCAAAGCACTTTTAAAGGACAAGTTGCCACCTAAATGGCATTTTTCAGTCTGGATTATTCTGGGAATTATCATTTTATTCCCTGCAGGAATATTAGGCAGATACACCCTTTTTAACTGGCAGACTGTTATTGAGTTTTTTAAGCTCTTAGTGAAAGATTATAGTTTTACTCGTGTATTATTCCCCTTTCCAATCATAAAAGATGTTCCAAGCTCCTTGGTTGAATGGATTTTCTTTATTTACGTTGCAGGTGTAATTGTAAGTCTTTTTATATATCTTCTGTCATACATAAGAATTCGTGTTATGTTACGCAATGGTAATTCACCTGATATTGAAACGATTTCAACTATTAATACTATTGGACATAAATACAAAATAAAGCCTTGTAAGGTTGTTGTGGTTGCAAATCTTCCAAGTGCATTTGTATGTGGAATTATCCGACCTGTGCTTGTTATACCTGAAAAATTACCTGATGAAAAAGTAATTCTTCACGAGCTTTTCCATCTTAAAAACAGAGACACACTCTGGAGTATTGTAATATGCTGTTTGCGCTGTCTTCATTGGTGTAATCCACTTATAAATTACTGTGCAAATCTTGCAATCAACGATATGGAATCACGCTGTGACCAATTTGTATTAGAACAGCTTGAGGGTGAAGAACGCAGAGATTACGGACGAATTCTTCTTTCAATGTCAAATGAACGCTTTGCAAAAACACCGGGTAGTACATGTATAAATAATGGTGGCAAAAATATTCGTGAACGAATTGAAAATATTGCACGATTCAAGAAATATCCTGTGGGAATGAGTCTTGTTTCAGTTTGTGTTATTATTGCACTTTTTTCTTCACTTGTAGTTGGTGTTCAAGCTGTAAGTCTTCCTGATTCACACAGAACTGATTACTGGTCATTTGCAAAAGCAAAAAGCTCATATTGTACAACTTATGCAGGAGCATTTGACACTTATGCAAAAGCTGTTATGACGGAGAGTTTAAATTACAGAATCATGTGTGCTCCTGAAAAAATTCAAAAGGAACTTATTGAATCAGGCAACAGCAGATGGGATGAGTGTGGACTTAACAGACTACAGGACAGAAGTGAAAACTATTACATTTACAATCTTGAAATGCCACAAGAAGATGTATATGAAGGACTCCTTGTAATAAAACTTGTTAATGTACCTGAAGGTTTCGAATGGGTAGAAGGAAAAAATTATGTTGCTCACCAGAAAATTCGTGCTTTTAAGGAAAACAGTCGTTGGGTTCTTACTCCGTTAAACAAACTCCAATATACTGTAACGGATAAAAATCTTGGCAGATACGGCTGCCTTGACCTTCCTGCAATAACATATACAGATACTGTTTCTGATTATAAAGTCGATATTACTTTCCAGACTATATATGCAGTTGATAATAAGATTCAGAATCAGGATGCATTATCTTCACTGCTTGGTAATTCATACTCATACAATACTACACCTATATTAAATGCCAAATTCAGTGAAGCATATGACAACCAAGAAACAAATCTGACACATCTCGGTACACAGGAAGAAAGAGATAAAATTAACAGAATCGGTATTTCAACGGCATCCGTTTATCCAGGTCAGGAAAGACCCGAAGAATTGACTCCGGCTAAAGGCTCTCTGAATGTCACATCTTCAAGTAGTGATGGTACTGGTTTTGCTGTCAGAGATGCTGAACTCGGTTGGGGACCTACTCTCACCTTAACAGGTGGTGGAGGTGGCGGAAGCTTTGACCGGTTGGTAGAAAATAATATACCTGAATATTATGTTGCAGATTTGTATATAAATAATGAATTGGCGGCACAGATGGAACTACATTTACAAGAGGAGGAATAAAAATGACAGATTATACAAGAGTTTATAATGGTATTTCAAAAGTAATCTGGGGTTATTTCTTCCTGTATTTCAATATCAATTTAGGTACGATTTCAATTCTTCCGTCATTTGTAGGATTTATATTCTTTTCGAGTGCGATTGATTTATTAAAAGACGAGGAACGAGAACTTACGTTATTAAAACCATTAATTATGATTTTGGGGATTTGGGAAGGAATAAAGTGGTTAGGTAATTGTGTTGGATATAATTTCGATGGCAAATGGGAATTTGTTACCCTTACAATAGGTTTATTGAATCTTTATTTTCATTTTCAATTTATCACAAACCTTGCTTCAATCGCCACTAAACATCAAAAAGAGGGTTGTTCATATGATGAAAAACTGCATAGATACAGAACAATTCAGACCATTATGCTTACAATCTTTTTGGTAATTACAAACCTAAGTTCTCTTTTTAATGAAAAATGGATTTACATATCTGCTATTCTGGGAATATGTTATATTATTATCTGCCTTTACATAATGGCAACATTAAGTGGACTAAAAAAAGCATTTGCAAACAGATAATATAATTGAGGATGCAAATAATATAGAGATGTAATCAAGTCAGCGGTAGGAGTTTCTTATCGCTGATTTTCATTGACAAACACAAACGTAAATGATAAATTAATTCCAATATTGCAATTCATTACCATTAAATAAATTGGGGAGTATCGCACAGGTTGCGTCGAGGACGCCGACCCATACGAAGTAATATCCCGACAAATTTAATTTATCTGGCAAAACTGAAAGGTGTGAGTTTATGAAAAAAGGTAAAAAAGCATTAAAAGTTATCGGTTCGGTGGCATTGGCAGTTGTAGTTGGTGCCGGAATATGGCAGGTTGCTGTTCATCAGCAATCAAAGAAATACAATATGATTACACTCGACACAAGTAATGTGCCATCCCCTGTTACATCTCCAATAAAGGAAGATGATATTCAATTAAGTGACATTAAAATGCACTATTCTGTTTATGGTGAAAGTGGTTATCCTCTTATTCTTGTTCACGGAAATGGCGGAAGTCAGGATTCACTTAAAGAGGCTGCAACATATCTTGCAAATGACTACACAGTTTATGTAATTGAAAGTCGTTGTCACGGACAAAGTACTGACCCGGGTGTAATTTCATATGACCTTATGGCAAAGGACATTAAGGAATTCATTGAAAAAATGAATTTAGAAAAGCCATTTCTTATGGGACACAGCGACGGCGGTATAAATGCACTTACTGTTGCTTATACATATCCTGATTTACTTGGTGGTTTTATCTCTTGTGGTGCCAATACTACTCCTGAAACATTCAAGCCATATTTCACAATTGCAGTTGCTGTCAATGACATTTTCAGGCCCAATAAGCTCAATGATATGATGCTCACATTACCACAAATGAATGAAGAATTGCTTTCTAAAATCACTTGTCCGGCATATATTGTTGCAGGTGAATTTGACATAATGTGGCTTTCGGATTCTGTTCTTATCCACAATAGTATTAAGGACAGTAAAATTGCTATTATAAAAGGTGCTGACCATTCATCATATATTTCACAAGATGGTAAGCAGGCATATGTCCTTGCAAAAGAATTTTTCGATACAATTGAGCAATAAAAATTGACAGAGGGTGTTTATTCACCCTCTTTTTTTCGTCACTTTATCAATTTGTGTATATTATTATTTTTACTCTTGTTTTAGACATGACAATGAATTATAATGAGTCCGTAGACAATTCCATATTAGGAGGATTATATTATGAAAAAAAGCAAAAAGATTTTAGCAGTTGTTCTTGCGGTTATTATGACCTTCTCCTGTCTTACAATTGCCGGTCTGGCTGTCAGCGGTGATATTCCTGAAGATATTATCGCAATGTCCAGTCAGGTAGCTGTTAATATTGAGCAG
The DNA here is from genome assembly GCA_045533355.1 of Candidatus Fimenecus sp. Taxonomy (GTDB): domain Bacteria; phylum Bacillota; class Clostridia; order Oscillospirales; family Acutalibacteraceae; genus Fimenecus. Next base: position 41,076 of record JAZSHP010000072.1, on the reverse strand, counting down.
GAAGGAATAGTGCTCCTTGAAAACGAAGACGATATTTTACCGCTTGGTGACAAAAATGTAAATATTTTTGGTGCAGGCTCCGTTGTTCCTTTTCTTGGTGGAGCAGGCTCAGGTGCTATTACGACCGAAGACCCTGTCACCTTCTATGAAGCACTTGACGAAAATAATATAAACTACAACACAGAGCTTCGTGACCTTTATGTGCAAGAATGCAGTGGAAATGAAATGCCAAAAACAGACAATACTGTTGTAAACAATCTTCTTCAACTTGTACTTGCCCAGAATTCCCTTGAAGAAATGGTTTGTGAAAAGCTTACTGAAGATATTATGCAAAACGCTGTAGAATTTTCTGACACTGCAATTATTGTAATCAGTCGTACAAGCCGAGAAACAGCCGATATTCCTATGGAAGTGCTTAGTCTCAGTGAAGAAGAAACAAAGCTTGTTGAAAAGGTTACAGCTGCATTCAAAAATGTTGTTGTACTTTTCAATACAGGTAATGTTATGGAAATGGGTTGGCTCCAGGAATACGAAAGTATTAAGGCTGCTGCAATGATTTGGATTCCGGGTGAATTTGGTATGAGAGCAGTCGGACAGATGCTTTCAGGTGAAGTTAATCCTTCCGGCAGACTCACAGATACAATTGCATATAGCATTAAGGACCATCCTTCAACAGAGTGTTTCGGTACTTATGAATATGAAGGTGGCGGAAACTATGTTGAATATCTTGAAGGCATTTATGTAGGCTACCGTTATTTCGAAACTTTTGCCAAGGATAAGGTGCAATATCCTTTCGGATATGGTATTTCCTATACAACATTCAGTAAAAAACTTATTTCCTATGATATCAATCAGGATACAATCAAGGTGAATGTTAAGGTTACAAACACCGGTGAGGTTGCGGGTAAAGAAACTGTGCAGATTTATTACACCGCTCCTTATACAGACAGCGGAATCGAAAAGAGTGCTATCTGTCTTGGCGGATATACTAAGACTGAAATGCTTAAACCAAACAATAGTGAAGTTGTTACAGTGGAAATTAAAATCAAAGATATGATGTCCTATGATAAGGATAATCTTGAAGCATGGATTCTTGAAAAGGGTGATTATGAAATCATTCTCGGTGAAAATGTCCGTGACCACATTGATTCATTCAAATACACAGTTGAAGAGGATGTTATTGTAAAAGAAGATAATGTTTCAGGAAATGAAATAAAGAATCTTTTTGATTTTGCATATTCAGGCTTCACAGTTCTCTCAAGAAGTGATTATGAAGGTACATATCCTGTTGCAAGACAGCTTACAGCAACTGATGATATCCTAAATCCTGACAAACTTCCTGAGCCTACAACCGAAGGTGAAATTCCTGCCATCGGCGTTGAATATGACGAAACAATTATGCTTCAGGATGTTTATGAAAACCCTGAACTTATGGACAAATTCCTTGACCAGTTAACACTTGATGAAATGATTACCCTTGTAGCACACAGCGGTTATGAAACTCAGGGAATTGACCGTCTCGGTGTACCTAAAACTTACGATAATGACGGACCATCCTGCGTAAAGGGTGCTCATGGTCAGACATATTTCGATTGTGGTACAGCATATCCTTGCGCTACCGCAATTGCCTGTACATGGAATGACGACCTTGCTTTTGAAATGGGCAAGAGTGCAGGTATTGAAGCAGATGCTATGGATACAGACATCTGGTATGCTCCGGGTGCTAACATTCACCGAAATCCTATGGGTGGCAGAAACTTTGAATACTTCTCGGAAGACCCACTCGTTGCAGGTAGAATGTCAGCGAATATTGTTGCCGGCGCAAAATCAGAAGGATTAATTACTACTATAAAGCACTTTGTCCTCAATGAACAGGAATCTCATCGTAATGGTATTTTTACTTGGTGCGATGAACAGACCTTACGTGAAATCTATCTTAAGGCATTTGAAATTCCTGTTAAAGAAGGTGGTTCAGACGGTGTTATGTCTGCTTATAACAGACTTGGTACTGACTGGTGCGGTGGTTGTTCAGAGCTTCTAAATGACCTTTTAAGAACTGAATGGGGTTATGAGGGTTATGTAATTTCCGACTATTCAAGCAACATGACAGGCACCGGTTATATGAGTCCTGTTGTTGCAGTTTATAACGGAAACGACACAATGCTTACAGGTCTTTGGCTTATCAGTATGCCTTCACATGTTATTGAAATGCAGAAAGCATACAGAAATGACCCTATCGGTTTCGGCACTGCACTTCGTGAGGCTTGTCGCAACATTATGAATGTTAAAATGAAAACAAAAGCATTCCTTGAACCAAGTGAGGATGCTCCGTATCTTACAGACCTTTTCATCGGTAGAGACGAATGGGAATGGACGGAGCCGGAATTCATTTCCACTATCAAATATGTTTTCAGTAATGTAGTAAATGCGGTAATTCTCATTGTACGAATTATTATGTAAAATATTCAAGACGGTAGTTGATTCTACCGTCTTTATTTTTAACATCCTATTGAAAAATGTAGCCAAAGGGTATATAATTACTTTGATAAAAATATAACAAATTGAAAGAGGTTGTTTCCTATGGCAAAATATGCTATTTATGGTGCAGGTTCACTCGGTACTGTACTCGGTGCTTTTATCACAAAAAATGGCGGTCAGGTTGACCTTATTAACAGAAATAAAGCTCATGTTGAGGCTCTTAACACAAAGGGTGCTAAAATTATCGGTACAGTTGATATGACTGTTCCTGTTAAAGCAATTACACCTGATATGATGGAAGGAAAATATGATGTTATCGTTCTTCTTACAAAGCAATTGTTCAACAAGGAAGTTGTAACAATGCTTAAGGATTTCCTTACTGAAGACGGCGTTGTTGTAACACTTCAGAATGGTATTCCTGAACCTGGAATTGCTGAAATTATCGGCACAGAACATACAATGGGTTGTGCTGTTGAATGGGGTGCAGCACTTATAGAACCCGGTGTTTGCGAGCTTACAAGTGACAAAGATTCTCTTTCATTCCATATGGGTAAAATGGAGGGTATTACTGATGAACAGTTCCATAAGGTTAAGGCTTTACTCGAAATGATGTGCCCTGTTCACGAGGAAGAAAACCTTATGGGTGCTCGTTGGTCAAAGCTTTTAATCAACTCCACTTTCTCAGGTCTTGGTACAGTTATGGGCGGCGTTTTCGGTGATGTTACTGAAGACAAGGACGGACAGAAAGTTGCTGTTCGTTGTATGAAGGAAATTATTGATGTTGGTCACGCTTCAGGTGTAGAATTTGCTCCTGTTCAGGGTAAAAATATCGTTGGACTTTTCTATTGGAAAGGAGCTCTTAAACGCGCGTTTGCTCAATTCCTTCTCCCTATCGCTCTTAAAAAACACAGAGATATTGAACCATCAATGCTTCAGGACCTTAAAAAAGGCAAACCTTGTGAGGTTGATGCTATCAATGGTGTTGTTTGTGATTTCGGTAAGAAATACAATGTAAAAACCCCAATCAACGACAGAATCGTTGAGGTTATCAAGAGAATTCAAAATGGTGAATTAAAGGCAGAAAAGAAGAACATTCATCTTTTCGACGACCTTCTTTGATAACAGAAAATAAAATGTATTTTTCAGAGACGGATTTTTATATCCGTCTCTTTTTATTGAAATTTATCTTACAGTTTTTATGTATTTTCAACATAATTTAACACTTTTTTTCTACTCAAAGAAATTGCCTGTTATCTTGCTTTTATCACTATTTTCATATATAATATTTTAAATATGTGTAACAATATACAAAAATGATATTTTTAATGTCAATTGAGGTTAGATATGAACTTATCAACAAAAAATATTAAAAAGATTCTTGGAATCATCACATTTGGAATTGTTCTTTTTACAATTTCACAGAACCTGTCATCAGTCACCTCTTTTTTTGGTGCAATTCTTGGAATTCTTGCACCTCTGATTGTAGGATTATGTCTGGCGTTCATTCTTAACATTCCTATGAATCTTCTCGAAACTAAGGTTTTCAAGGGAATGAAAAACAGTAAGAATAAAATCGTCAACAAGCTGATGCGACCTGTAAGTCTTATTTCAACTGTTTTGCTTGTGTTTGCATTTATTGTTCTTTTGCTTTTCATAATTATTCCTCAGCTTCACAACTCAATTCTTCTCATAGTTGAAAAATTCCCTGATTATTATGCAAGTGTTGTAAGTTGGATTGATGGTATGATTACCCGATTCAGTCTTGATATCAATACAGAAATTCTTCATAATCCAAAAATTGATATGGCAACCATTACTTCCATGTTCGGAGAGTTCTTTACTTTTGAAAGTGCAGGAGATATTCTCAACACTACAGTCGGTGTTACCTCATCTGTAATTTCAGGAATTACAAACACACTTATCGGTTTCATTGTTGCAATTTATATTCTTGCCGAAAAAGAAAAAATTGGTTCTTTTATAAACAGAATTTTAGAAAAAGCATTGCCTGAAAAGGTTCATAACAAAACTTTGGACATCTGTTCTGTTGCCTCAACATCCTTTTCAAACTTTATAACAGGTCAGTTCACAGATGCGATTATTCTTGCTGTACTTTGCTTTATCGGAATGAGCATTTTCCGTTTTCCGAATGCTGCAGTTATCTCTGTTATAATCGGAATCACCGCTCTTATTCCTGTTATCGGTCCTCTTATCGGCGAGTTTATCGGTTGTTTCATAATCTTTATGGAAAGCCCTCTCAAAGCACTTTTATTCCTTATTTTTGTTCTGATTCTTCAGGCAATTGACAACAATTTTATTTATCCGAAAATTGTTGGTAAATCAGTTGGTCTTCCCGGAATTCTTGTGCTTCTTGCAGTTATTATCGGCGGCAATATGAGTGGAATTCTCGGTATTTTACTCGGTGTGCCGATTGCCTCTGCAATATATGCTCTTGTTGTGGCATGGCTCAACAATAAGCCTGACCCGGTTACAACTCCGGACGATGTTGAAAATAAATCTGAATAACTTTTATATAAATTTTGTAGGTGTAAATTATGCGTAAATTAGGTTTTGATAATGATAAATATCTCCGTATGCAGTCGGAGCATATCAAGGAGCGTATCAGCAAATTCGGTGGTAAGCTATACCTTGAATTCGGTGGAAAGATTTTTGACGATTACCATGCTGCCAGAGTGCTTCCCGGTTTTAAACCTGACAGTAAGATGAAAATGCTTCTTCAACTCAAAGATGATGCTGAAATTATTATTGCTATTTGTGCAAAGGACATTGAAAAGAACAAAATCCGTAGTGACCTTGGCATTACCTATGACCTTGATGTACTTCGTCTTATTGATATCTACCACGGATTTGGTCTTTATGTTGGCGGCGTTGTGCTTACTCAATATTCTGCTTTGCCATCAGTTACCGCTTTTGAACAAAAGCTTCAGAATCTTGGTATAAATGTCTATCGTCACTATCCTATTGAAAACTATCCTCTTGATGTTCAACTCATAGTCAGTGATGACGGATATGGCAAAAATGACTATATCGGCACTACCCGTCCACTTGTTGTTATTACTGCCCCTGGTCCTGGTAGCGGAAAAATGGCAGTCTGCCTTTCTCAGCTTTACCACGAAAACAAGCGAGGAATTAAAGCAGGATACGCTAAATTTGAGACTTTCCCAATCTGGAACTTAGCTCTCAAGCACCCTGTAAATCTTGCTTATGAGGCTGCAACAGCCGACCTTAACGATGTTAATATGATTGACCCATTCCACCTTGAGGCTTATGGCGTTACAACAGTAAACTATAATCGCGATGTGGAAAACTTCCCTGTACTTAACACAATTTTTGAAGAAATATACGGTGAATCACCATATAAATCACCTACTGATATGGGTGTTAATATGGCCGGTAATTGCATCATTGACGATGATGTTGTACTTAAAGCTTCAAAAAAAGAAATCCTTCGTCGTCATTGCAACTACCTTGTTCAACAAAAAAACAACAAAAATGTTTCCAGTGAGCTTTATAAAATTGAGCTTATTATGAAACAGCTTAACATTAGCACAGATGACAGACCTGTTGTTTCAACTGCACTCAATATTTCTGAAATGACAAATGCTCCTGTTACTGCAATTGAACTTCATGATGGCAGAGTCATTACAGGTAAAGCATCAGACCTTTTGAGTTCATCATCCGCTATGCTTCTTAATGCTTTAAAAGCACTTGCAAATATTGATGATGAAATTTTACTTATCTCCCCTACTGTATTTGAGCCTATCAAGGAATTAAAGTGTAAGATGCACGAAATGGATACAAGTCTTCATCCTGATGAAATTCTTATTGCTCTTTCAATCTGTGCAACTATGAATCCACTTGCAAAACAAGCACTTGATGCAATCAACGGTCTCAAGGGTTGTGATGTTCACGCTACTGTAGTGCTTTCTGATACAGACAAGGAAACACTCCGTAAAATCGGTACAAACGCAACCTATGAACCATATACACAAAATAACAATTTATATTATAATTAAATCACATAGATTTTTGGCTCCCTGATTAAAGGGAGCCTTTGTTTTATCAAAGATATCAATTTTGTTATTTTATTAACAAATCACCTTGACATAAAATGTATATTTTTATATACTTATATAGTAAAATTTTATGCTCAAAATTGAGAAGGAAGTGTTTGTATGAATCAACAGTACGAAGCATTGTTTACTCCTTGGAAAATCGGTAATGTTGAAATCAAAAACCGTATAGTTATGTGTCCTATGGGTGGTACATCTCTTTTCGGTTGGTTTGAACTTACAGGTTGTGGTTTTGACAAGGAAGCAGCTAAGCTTTTCTTAGAAAGAGCTAACAACAATGTTGGTCTTATCATCCCCGGTATTGCTCCACTCCGTGATACATTCTGGGGAAAATGGCTTTGGCAGAACCCAAAAATGTTTGAAGAACTCAAAGAATTTATGGACGAAATCCATAAGACAGGTGCAAAATTATTTATTCAGTTGACTGCCGGTATGGGTAGAAGCTGGGCTATTACAGAGCTTGTAGCACCTCTCCACAGAAATAAGTTTACTCGTGCTCTTATCAAGCCTATTCTTGATACATCTCACGAATTAGCTTCTCCAAGTCCACAGCCTTCTCGTTGGGCTCATGATATCATCTGTCCTGAAATGACAAAGGAACAGATTCACGAAATTATCGAAGCATTTGCAAAGACAGCAAAGCTCTGTCGCGATGCAGGTGTTGACGGTGTTGAAGTTCACGCTGTTCACGAAGGTTACCTTCTTGACCAGTTTGCTATTGAATTCTTTAATAAGCGTACTGACGAATACGGCGGAAGCTTTGAAAACAGATATCGTTTTGCAGTTGAAGTTGTTAAGGCTATCAAGGAATCTTGCGGTAATGACTACCCGGTTTCTCTTCGTTATTCTGCTGTATCAAAGATGAAGGGCTTCTGCGAAGGTGCAATGCCTGGTGAAGACTACAAAGAAGTTGGCCGTGATATGGAAGAATCAATCAAGGCTGCAAAGTATCTTCAGGATGCAGGTTATGATATGCTTAACGCTGACAATGGTACATACGATTCTTGGTATTGGTGTCACCCACCAATGTATATGCCACAGAACTGTAACCTTGAAGATGTTTCTGTAATTAAAAAGCATGTTGATATTCCTGTCGTTTGTGCAGGTAGAATGGAACCTGATGCAGGTGCTCAGGCTGTTTTAGATGGCAAAATCGATGGTGTTGGTGTTGCTCGTCAGTTCCTTACAGACCCTGAATGGATTACAAAGATTATTGAAGACAGAGTAGAAGAAATCAAGCCTTGTATCTGCTGTCATGCAGGTTGCTTCAACTTCTCATCTTCAAAGGGTCACGCTAATACTCAGGACCTTACTGATACAATGGGACTTTCTCGTTGTGCTCTTAACCCTAAGACAATGCAGTCAAAGAAATATAAGATTGAACCTGCTAAGAAAGCTAAGAAGATTGCTGTTATCGGTGGCGGTATCGGCGGTATGGAAGCTGCTATGGTTTGCGCACAGCGTGGTCATAAGGTTGACCTTTACGAAAAGAGCGACAAGCTCGGTGGTGTGTTCATTGCTGCAGCTGCTCCATCATATAAGGAAAAAGACCGTGACCTTATTGCATGGTACAATCGTGAAATCAAGCTCTATGATGCAATTACAATTCATATGAACACAGAAGTTAAAGATATTGCTTCACTCGGTGCTGATGAGGTAATCGTTGCAACAGGTTCAGTTGCTAACAAGATTCCTGTTAAGGGTGCTGAAAAGGCTATTGAAGCAATCGACTTCCTTTTAGGCAACAAGACTGTTGGTGACAATGTTGTAGTTGTTGGTGGTGGTCTTACAGGTTGTGAAATCGCTTATGAGCTTTATCTTCAGGGTAAAAAGCCTGTTATTGTTGAAATGCAGGATGACCTTGTTACAACTCCAGGTGTTGCTCTTGCTAACACAAGCTACCTTCGTGACTTCTTCAAGACAAACAATGTTCCTGTTTACCTTGAAACAAAGACAACTGAAATCACAGACACAAGCGTAACTGTTATGACAAAGGATGGAAAAACAGAGACAATTCCTGCTGACAGCGTTGTTCTTTCAGTTGGTTACAAGTCTGCTCCATTGGCACAGAAATCAAAGCATGTTCACCTTATCGGTGACTGTCAGAAGGTTGGTAACCTCCGTACAGTTATCTGGGGTGCTTGGGACATTGCAATGAAATTATAATTTCATAAAGATATAAAATTAGAGGAGAGTTTTCACTCTCCTCTTTTTTGGTTTGTTATGGTTGATTGATTAAACCTGCAAAAAGTGGTAATCCATCTTCACCTGTTATTACAAATATAAATGGTCTGTCAAGGACAAAATCAATTTCATCTTCAGGTGGCCTTGCTGCACCATCCGCTGGAATCAAGGTATATGCCGCTGCAGTTACACCTTCTTCATCAATTGCAATACGAACTCCGTGCTGTACTCTTGAAATAAATATTGGGTCATTGAAATTTACCGTAAGTGGTGAAAAGTTGGATACTGTGGAATCAAAGCAATCGGTCACGCCTAAATTGTTAAGTCCTTTTTTCAAATCCATATCGGAACAGACATCAAACTTAGGTATTGAAAGATTTACTTTCAGTTGTTTATTATTGTTCCATTCACCATTTGCAGTCATAAATTTTAATGTTTCGTTATCCTTCAACAAATCATCAACATTTACGTTTTCATCAGGAAGAATAAACCACATTTTTCCACTCATTTCAAGATTCTTGCTTACTGCTGAAAAACTTTCGCCCCAATAGTATGTTCCGTAAGTTTCGCTTTTGTGCATAAATTCACAGTTTATATCCCCCATTGGAGAATGGAAAATTTCTTTTGTGTTCTGAGAATTCTGGAATTCAGATTCCCACTTTCCTTGATAATAAATAGTTGTGGCTATTGCCATAACAGTTTGTGGGTCTAAGCTAATATTTGAAATCTGTTCGTTCAAGAGTCCGTCTGTTTGCTGATTTAACCACTCTTGTAAGGCCTTATTAAACTTCTCGGAACCCATTTCACCTTGATAAGACGATGCATAATAATTATCAGTAAGTGTTTTTAATGTTTGGTCATTAAACATTATATTCTTATTAAGCCACAAAGAACTTGCCAGAATGCTTGTTACTGCACCATCATCGTTATAATTGGCATTCCATACGGAATTTGCTTGTTTACGTAATGATTCAATACTATCAGCACCTATTAAATCAAGAATTTGCTGACGGCTTTCACCCTCGGTAATCTCGGCAAGCATTGAAAGTGCCATATACACATTAAGTGGTGAATAAAGCTTGTTTTCTTTTCCTGAATTTGAAAGAAACTCTGAGTAAGTTGCTCTGAAAAATCCATCAAGATTTTTACCTGCGCCGAAATGTTCGCGACGTATTCTTTGGTCTTCTTGCCACGAATCATAACCTGATTCAGTTTTTGGATACTGTGACATTTTAGGATATTCTGCTTGATTTATTGCGTAAGATTTCAAAATAAACGGATTTTCGATGTATGGTTTATTTTGCTTTGTTGTCTGCTCTATGGATTGCTGATTACTCGTAAAGTTGTTAGGTATTGAAAAATATTCAAAAAACGGACTTACAGCAATAACTATCGCTAACACTGCCGCTATAGGAACAACCCATTTAATTTGTCGTTTTTTGCCTTTTCTAGGCATTTCATTTGCTTTTACAATCAAATCAACATCTACCATACCGAGTGCATCTTGTAACTTATCTGACTTCATTTAATATTCCCTCCTTTTCAAGACACCCCAACAGCTTCTGTCGAGTACGAAAAAGAATCATTTTAACCTTACTTTCCCTATATCCATATCTTTCACAGATTTGCTTTACTGAATCAAAATACCAATATCGTCGTAAAAAGACATTACACTCGTTTTCAGGCAATTCACGTAGGAAATCTGAAATTACTTTTGCTAATTCTTCAACAGCTAACTGTTCATCAATTGTTTTTTCTTCAGGAATACAATTTTCAAGTTCATATATTGATAATTCATATTCTCCTCCGCCACGTTTTTGCGCCATTTTTTTGCGCCATTTGTCAATGGATTTTCTTCTGGTGATTGTTCCTAAAAATGCTGATAAAACAACTGGTTTTTCAGGTGGTATACTATTCCACGCCTCAAAATATGTATCATTTTCACATTCTTCGGCATCCTCATTATTTTGAAGAATACGATATGCAATTGTATAACAGAATTTACCATATTTTAGTTTTGTTTCATTGATTGCTGTCTCATTCCGCTCCCAATACAGATTAATAATCTTTTCATCGTCCATAAAAATCCTCCCTTTTCTTGCATTCCCTTTCACCTATATAGACGTAAAATATCATAATTGGTCACAAAATATTTTTACAAATAGCAATGGCGGGATACCCCGCCACACACTTTTATTATTTCAGATTATCCTGTAATCTGTTTTGTAAGGAATTCAAAAACTGTTTTGCCCATTGGGATTGACATACACATATCAATAATTTTGTGCTTTATATAAGCAAGGATATTACCGAAATCAAAGAAAATTGCATTATCATCATCTGCAGGAGCACCTTCGTAATCAAGTGTAAATGCCTGTGTATAAAGGACTCCGCCTTCACCGAATGCTTCTGCTCTTACATAAGAACCAATTTTGTCAGAATACTCATCAAGGTCAATGCTATTACCTACTGCGATAACCTCACCATCTGCAATCCAATGAACTGTAAGTGCATTTTCAACTGAAAGAGTGATTTTATCCTCTTCTTCATTAACAGTGACATCAGTTACCTTTGGTGCAGGAATTGAGCCATCTCTGTTTTCCTGTGCAAAGTTTGTACCCCAATCAATGCCTGTTTCGAGTGAAAACTGTGCTAATTCCTCTTCGTTTTCTATGTATCTGCTCACAGCAAAGAAAGCACCATTTTGGAGACATGTTTTTACGTTTTCAGCATTATTTTCAGGCATACATAAATCCGTCCAGGCACAACCTACTTTATCAAGCTGATGAGCATCTGTTGTGGCAATTGCGAAAACATTTCTGCCTGTCGGAACAACTTTTCCGAGAAGAATATCCCAGAGTTTTCGGTCGTATTTTGTTCTGCCATCCTTTTTGGAATTGATATCAATACCTATACAAGACTCATAGTTTGTAAGGATGTTTGTAAACTTGTTTATAACATAGCTGTACCAGATGTCATCCTCGTTATATGCATCTGCCTCACATTCTTCCTCTTTTGCCTTTGTATATTCACCCGGATGGTTAATTACGGTAAGACCACCTGCTGCTTCGACATTCTTCACAACCTCTTCATAGTTACTTGTGCCACCAACAACACCGTCACCATAGTCAGCAAACCAGCTGTTCACATGAGCATTATTAAGTGATGTGGGATTCTGTTCATTTCCCATAGGCACTTCAATCATAGGTCGACCATCTCTGCCGACACCTGTTGTAATCTCGTTATATCTTTCTTCTGTCAAAGGAGTTACAACCTGTTTTCTGCCTTCCTTGACTGCTGATACGATTTTATAGTAATTTCTTGTGTTTACCTGCTTCCAACCTCTTGAAACGATTCCGTGGTCAGTTAAAGCCAAAACATCATAATTCTGTGCATAATGCTCCTCAATCATCACATTCATATCTTCATCACCGTCTGATGCAGTTGTGTGACAATGCAAGTCAGCCTTGTACTGTTCCCATTTATCAAAATCTACTGTTTCATATGGGTTACTTATGATGTAATCAACATCTTCTGCTGCAAAAGAAATTACACAACAACTAAAGAGCATAACTGTTGCGAGAATAATAGAGATAAATTTTTTCATAATACAAACTCGTTTACTACAAACAAATAAGGGCGATTCATGAATCGCCCCTAGAAAATTAGTCCTTAAATACATTGTCGAATAATGGAAGCTTTGATGCTTTCATTACTGAACTGAAGAGTCTGCCACCTGTTACAGGAGTGATTCTACCAAAAATCTTCATAAACTGTGCATCGAAACCGAATACCATGAGCTCTTTCTTGTTTTCGATACCATGTACAATCATATTAACCATCTTGTCACAGTCTGTGCTGATGGCATTAATCATCTTTTCGCCTTTTTCTGTATTTGAATCCTGACTACGGAAGATGTCTGTCTTTGTAAATCCCGGGCAAATAACTGTAACATAGCACTTACCTCTTAAGTCTTCTCTTAAAGACTCTGTAAATGACTTAAGCGCACCTTTACTTGCTGAATATGTAGAAGTTCCTGCAAGAGCCATTAACGCTGCAGAAGATGCAACATTGATAACTGCAGGTGTGCTTGATTCAAGAAGCATTGGTAACAATGCCTTTATTGAATAAACCGCTGAATAGAAGTTGATATTCATAACGCTTTCAATTTCTTCAATTGAGTAATTCTGTGTCTTATTAAACTTTGGAAGAATACCTGCATTGTTAATGAGAACATCAGGGTGAATATTGTTTTCCTTAAGATATTCTGCAAACTCAAACCAATTTTCCTTAACAGAAACATCAAAAAGCTTATATGAGAAGTTCTTCGCATACTCACCTAATTCTTCAACAAATTTTTCTGTCTTCTCTTTACTTCTTGCGATACCGATAACCTTGCAGTTATGCTTTTTTATAAGCTGTTCTGTCACACCTTTACCGATACCCGCTGAAGCACCTGTAATAATTACTGTCTTGTTATCAATCCAACACTGTCCCATAATAATATCTCCTTATTTATAGTTTTTTTACTAAAGTATTTATCCTTTGATTGAAATGTACATATTTATAATATCATCATATGACAACTTAATCATATTTCTTTCCATAAGCGGTGTCATACTCATTTCCGTAAGTTTTTCTATCTCTTCCAATGATTTTACACCAATTTCCTTTAAAGTGCAAGCCATTCCCATTTTCTTTTTCAGGTCAGTAATAGCATCTGCCATTTCGTAAGCATCAGAAAAACCGCAATTCTGTGCAAATTTATTGAGTCTGCCATTTTCAGCCTCTGCATTGTATCTTGTGAAAAAATCAAGTGTCATAGCACAAGCCTCACCGTGTGGCACACCATAAAGGTTTGTAAGTGGAAATGAACAAGCATGACTACCTGCTGTTCTTGGGTTTGAGAATGCAACACCGGCAACGATGGATGCCTCTGCCATTTTTTCTCTTGCTTCGAGATTATCAGGCTCACAATACGCCTTATATAACCATTCAAAAACAAGCTTTGTGGCGTGAACTGAACAGCTTTCACAGATTGGCTGATGAAGAACACTCCACACACTTTCAAGAGCGTGACTTAATACATCAAGACCTGTTGATGCTGTAACTTTAGGTGAAACGCTGAGTGTAAGTCTTGGGTCAACGATGGCTGCTTTTGGGTACATAAGCGGGTCGTTCATTGTTGATTTCACATTTTTGGATAAATCAGTAAGAACTGAAATATTGGTGATTTCACTACCCGTACCACTTGTTGTTGCAACTGCAAACATTGGAATAACCTCATCCTTGTTGATTGGTTTTCCACCTGTGTGATAGCTTTCGATTATATCGTCACCTTTTGCAATTGCACAAGCCGCTTTACAACAATCCATTGGTGAGCCACCACCAAGAGCAACGGCAAAATCGGCATTATTCTCACGAAGGACCTTTACACATTCGTTTACATTATCAGTTGTTGGGTTTGGTCGTATATCTGAAAAGATATCTACAATAACACCATTACAATTCTTGATGATTGCATCTGCAACACCATTCTTTTTAAGTGTATTTGAGCAGACAAGAACTCCCCTTTTGTATCCGTATTCATTTATAATCCTTGGTAATTCTTCAATTTTATCAGTACCAAAATAGATTTTCACAGGCAAACTGAATTCCCAACTCATACACAACACTTCCCTTGAATTATATTTCTTTTTTCCATTTCTCTGTTAATTGTATTAAGCACTTTTTTCTTGTCACCACTCCACAATGGTTCAACAAGATATTTTTTGGGTGCATCACCCGTTATACGATGAATTACAATATTTTCCGGTATTCTCTCCACACATTCAAAAAGAATATCCATATATTCTTCTATACTCAAAGGCTTTACATTGCCTTTTTTATAGTCTTCATATAAATCAGTCTCTTTTAAAATATGCAGCAACTGAAGTTTAACTCCATCCGTGCCACATTTAACTGAAAAATCCACTGTGTTTATTATATCCTCTTTTGTTTCAGATGGCAACCCGATAATTATATGAGTAATTACATTTATATTTCTCTTTTTAAGTTTCTTCACAGCATTTTCATAAACATCATTTTTATAGCATCTGCGAATATACACTGCACTTTTTTCATTTGATGTCTGAAGTCCCAGTTCAATCCACACAGGCTTGATTTTATTAAGGTCTTCAAGAAGATTGAGCATTTCCAATGATAGGCAGTCAGGTCGTGTTCCGATTGAAATTGCCACAATATCATCACGATTTATTGCAGTCGTAAAGCATTGTTCAAGGTAATTGATATCACCATAAGTATTTGTAAAGCTTTGAAAATAGGCTATAAATTTATCGGTTTTAATTTTATTCTTTACCCTATCTTTCGCAATTTCAATCTGCTCATTTATATCCTTGCCATTTTGGGCAAAATGTGATGAACCATTGTGACAGAAAATACAACCGCGAGTATCAAAAGTGCCGTCACGATTCGGACAGGTGCAACCGATATCCAGCGAAAGTTTATATACTTTTTCGCCGAATTGTTTAGTTAAATATTCATTTAATGAATAATATCTGCCCATTTTTATTTCTCCTGATTTTTCCTTGATACTTAATAGACATTTTACATTAAAAGTGATTTTTTTGCAATAATATATAAAGCGTCTTTAATAATATAATTCTTTTTTCTTGACACAAAGGATTATTTATCATAAAATTAATATGTATAGTTTCAAATGAAAGGAAGTGATATATTGAAGTTCAAGACCTTTATTAACAAATTTTGTACATTTTTTGTAAGAGTATTTGGTTATCCACTTGTGTTGCTTATCGTCAAAGCAAAAGTCAAGAAATACAAACCAAAAACCAAAAACTTTATTGTTATTGCTAACCACTCCGACGGACTTGACCCAATATATATCACTTGTTCATTAAGAAGATATATCCGTTTTGTTGCCGGTGACCATACAATTCTTAACCCTTGGTCAAAATTTTTCTTTAAAACTCTTTCCGGATGGATTATCAAAGGCAGAGATAACCCTGCTTCTGTTCTTTTCAATGATGTAAAAGCTTCTGCTGACGAAGGCATTCCTACCGGTATCTTTGTTGAAGGTACAATCACACCAAACGGTGAAACAGGCTTTTTCTCACCAAGAACAGGCGATTTTGTTAAAAATTTAGGCGTTTCTCTTATCACATATCGTATTAAAGGTGGATTCTTCCATACTCCAAGATGGGGAACAGGACTTCGTAAAGGTCCTATCCGTGCTCGTGTTATGGGTGAATATTCTGCAGAAGAATTAAGCCGGATGACCGGTGAAGAGGTCAACGAAATCATCAAGAGAGATATTTATGTAAATGCCTATGAGGAGCAAAGGAAAAAGCCAAGATTATATAAGGGCAAAAACCTTGCCGAGCATGTTGAACGAGTTTTATATGTGTGTCCTTACTGTGAAAAAGTGGGAACAATGCACTCAAAAGGTAATTATCTTACTTGCGATTGTGGTTATCAAGTTGAATTCGGCAGAGATGGTTTCTTCCATCCTTCAGAAAAAGAAATTGTTTTTGATAATATTCTTGATTGGGACAAGTGGCAGAAACCTGTCTGGAAACAAAAAGTCCTTGATGTTGAAGAAAACAGTCTGATTTTTGAAGAAAAAGACCAGATTGTTTATACAATGATTAAAAGAAAACGAGTTGAGCTTTCTGATGATGCGACACTTCGTCTTTATAAGGACAGATTTGAACTCTATCTTAACCCAAAACAGACAATTGTTATGCCTATGGACAAGTTAAAGCTTGTTCTTAATGTTTCTGTTCAATCACTTATGTTTATCGACAGTGAGCATTTCCTTTATGTTAAAAGTAAGAATCCTACTGCAGCATCAAAACACGTGGCAGCCTGGAGATATCTTGTGGGAAAAGATTATAAGTAAAACAAAGCCGAGGATTCCTATTGAATCCTCGGTTTTTCTTATTTATTATTCTGATTATTTTCGTTCTTCATTGGGTTGTTGTTTTTGTTTTTCTGATTGTTATTCTGCTGGTTATTTTTGTTGTTCTGCTGGTTATTTTTGTTGTTTTGTTGATTATTTTTATTATTATTCATCTTTATCACCTCTCGATAGTATTATTACCCCATTTTCTTTTAAAATTACTGTTTAAATTTTCTTTTTTTTATGGTAAAATATTCTTAATTTAATTTAAGGAGAAATTTTATGATTAATTATCCACGTTGCAAAGAATTATTTTTAAATATTTATCCAAGTGAAAACCTTGCAAATAAAATCGAAGAATACATAAAAACCAACAGAAAAAAGATAGGATTCTACCTTAGTTTCTGCGAAAAAAACCGTTGGGAACTGATGCTCAAACAAAGTCCTATGATGAAATTAGCATTGGTTTATGCTTCACTTCCAAGAGTTTATGATGGTTACCAGAAAAAAGGCATCAGTGACGAAATATTCTATGACACTATGAGTGACATAAAGGTCTGGATTGATGACCACAAGGCAAGAACAAATGAAGATGGTCTTTTTGAGCTTCATTGGATTATGCATCATATGAATATGAATATTTTTAAAATCGGCAGACTTCAGTACCAGATGTTTATATGGTATTTCAAGACTCCGTATAACAACCATGGTGTAAAAATCAGACGCGGTAACAAGTTTATCAATATGCACATTCCTCGTGGCGGAAAGCTTGATTATGATGAGTGTGTTAAGTCCCTTGATATGGCAAAGGAATTTTTCATTAAATATTTCCCTGAATTTCCAAACGACAAATATGCTTGTCATAGCTGGCTTTTGTATTCAGGTAACAAGGAATTTATGCCTGAGGGTAGCAATATTTTGAAATTCGCAAGTCTTTATGAAATTATTGAAGAAAATGAAGACCCAGAATCAGCATATCTCTGGCTTTACGGAAAAAAATACAAAAATCCTGAGCTTATAAAGACACGAAAAGAAACCGGTAACTACGGACACCTTGATGGCCTTCCACAGAAATCATCCTTACAAAAGAGTACCATTGATTTTATAAAAAATGGTGGTATCTTCGGTGAAGCACTCGGTGTTATCATAAAAAAATAAATAAAAATCGGGCAGTTTTTGAACTGCCCGTTCTTTTTTGCTATTCCTTTAAAAATTTAAGTAATGCATCAGTATCCTTTAGATTAATTCGTTTTGATGCAATATATGTTTTAAGTTCCTTTTTATTGTCCGTCTTTTCATTCGGACTGAATTTACCATAAGTTGATGTGACAACTGTGTCATCTGAAAGCACAACATTTCCACAATAACCTGTATCTGCTTCAGCATAATATTCCGGTTTTTTCTGCTTATTCGTATAAATATGGGCAAGTTTTATTCTGTACTGACCCTCCGTACCATTTTTCAGGTCATCATAAGTTCCAACCCAAGCAATCCAACCTTCACTTATCCAACCATTTGTCGTGGTGGATTTAGCATTTGCCTTTGCTTTTTTTCCACGCTCAATTGA
The DNA here is from genome assembly GCA_045533355.1 of Candidatus Fimenecus sp. GTDB lineage: Bacteria > Bacillota > Clostridia > Oscillospirales > Acutalibacteraceae > Fimenecus. Next base: position 22,838 of record JAZSHP010000072.1, on the reverse strand, counting down.
CCGAAAAGTAATAAAAAGTCTACCATCGTCAGTATAATCCGCTTTATGTCTTTCACCGTTGAGCGCAGCAGGTGCTTGTTTTGGTTCGGACCAGGTTTTACCCTCGTCATCTGAAAATGAAATCAAAGAATTCATCTTTTTTGAATTGCTTCGGGAAATAAGGCACAGCTCATCACCCTTGCCATTTTCTGAACGGATTACTTCCACCTCGCACATATTGGACTCTTTTTCAATTTCACGGTGCTCTGCGAAGTATTTTTCAGGTACACTCCATTGCATATTCCCTTGCTCATCAAAGGTGAGAATGGTTTTATAATTATAAAAATCAGAATTGTGGAAAAATCCCATCCACTTGTCAACAAACTCTCCGTTTTCTTTAAGTTGAGTAAGACTTGCCATTGCGACTACGGGTATAATCGGATTTTCACTTTTCAGGTCAAAAAATCGTTGAAATTCACTCCAGGTTTCACCCTCGTCACTTGAAATCGAACAGTTAAACCCTCCTGTCGTTGATGTTTCATTCCACCACTTTGGATTTGCGGAAATCATAATCAGTTTGTCAGGCGTTTTTCCGTCGGTAAACTGAAGACGATAAACAGTTGGTGTTTCCTTCGATTCCTCCCAGCTTTTCGGAGTGTTTTTAAGGCTTTCAGACCATGTAAGACCCCTGTCCGTACTGATTTTTGTAAGGACTGCACCCTTTCCGTGTCCTGCCGGATACATTGTGAGAATATTTCCGTTCTTGAGAAGCACCGAATCAGGATGAGCCATATAATTCTTGGAATCATCAACTGTTGAAAGGTCATAAAGATATTCAAACTTCGTGCCTTTTACATTATCCGGTATTTCGGACAAATCAAGTACGGGAATTGTATAATCTCCGCCTGTAAATGGCAATTTCTTCTTTCTGAAACAAATTGCACAGACAAAAGCTACCAAAAACACCACAAGAAGAACAAATACAAATTCTTTCATATTTATTTTTCCTCCGGATATTTCATATTCCATTGTTCACGAAGTTCGGTCATTATCTTCATTACATCAATTGTGTAATCGAGTCGCATTGTATTCTGACCACTTAAAATGGCACTTTCCATATTTTTAATTTCATAACAAAGAGCATCTTCAAGCTTTCCTGCCACAATTTCTTCAGTACTATTATCTTCCGTATAGTAAATTGTCGCTTTATCAGCTCTTGGATATTCAAAAATCTCAATATATCCATTATCATAACAGATTGTTGCTCGTTTAGGTTGTTTTGCGTGTAAGGAAAGAGTTACACTTGCAAGTTCATCCTTTGAGTTTTTAAGAATAATATTTGACTGCTCATCTGCACCTGTAGAGGCAAATTTTACTTGGGACTTTATATCATCAGGATATTCTGTCATAAACATTCTCACACAGGAGAGTGCATAAACACCGATATCAAGCAACGCACCACCTGCTAAATCCATATTAAAGAAACGATTGGTCATATCGTATTCCTTAAAGCTGCCGAAATTCACCTGAGCAAGACGGAATACACCGAGTTTTCCTGAATTAATTATTTTTTCTAATTCGATATAAAGCGGCATATTATAAATCGTCATGGCCTCGGCTAAAATCAGATTTTTTTCTTCTGCAAGTTTTACCGCCCGGTTTAATTCGTCGGAATTTAAAGTAATGGCCTTTTCACAGAGCACGTGTTTATTATTTTCCAAAGCCTTAAGTATGTACTCAATGTGCTTATTATGCGGTGTTGCGATATAAACAACATCAACATTTTCATCAGCAAAAAGTTCGTCAATATTTTCATATACCTTTTCAATACTATATTTTTGAGCAAATACTGTTGCTTTTTCATAGGTACGATTTGCAACGGAATAGATTTTTCCACCCATTTTATTCATTTCTCGTGCAAAATCATTCGCAATATTTCCACACCCAAGTATTGCCCAATTAAATTTATTTAACATAAACATCACCTTTTGTATTATATCACATAATTTGATTGACAAACAATACTTTTTTGGATATTATTAACATATATGTTATATATTTTGGAGGGAATTTTATGAAAAAAAGATTTTCCAAGGTTCTGTCAGTAATTTTGGCAGTGGTCTTATTCATCACATGTACTGTATCAGTTCTTGCATACAGTGGTAGAATTGACCCCAATATTATTGCAGAAACTTCAAAAATCGCTATGGAAATTGAAGCTGAAGGTATTGTTCTTCTTAAAAATGAAGACAACATTTTACCTCTTGACGGGAAAAAGCTGAATATCTTCGGTGTAGGTTCAGTTTGTCCGTTCTTCGGCGGTGCAGGTTCAGGTTGTATCACAAGTGAAAATCCTGTAAGCTTTTACGATGCACTTGACGAAAAAGGTGTTGAATACAACACAGAGCTTCGTGAACTCTATGAAGAAGAATGCGGAACAGAAGCTATTCCTACAACAAGTCACCCTGTTGTAAACAATGCTCTCGGTCTTATTCTTACCAAGAGCCAGCTTCCTGAAATGCCTGTTTCTCTTCTTACTGATGATATAATGAACAACGCAAAGGCTTTTTCTGACACTGCTCTCGTAATGATTAGCAGAACAAGTGCAGAAGGAACTGACCTTACAGAAGAAATTCTTCGCCTTAGTAATGAAGAAAGAGCTCTTATTGAAAAGCTTAACGCAAACTTTGAAAACATCATTGTTCTTCTCAACATCTCAAACATTATTGAAATGGGCTTTATTGAAGAATACGAAAACATCAAAGCAGCTGCATCAATCTGGATTCCTGGTGAATTTGGTATGTATTCTGTTGTGGATATGCTCACAGGTAAAGTTAACCCATCAGGCAGACTTGCTGACACAGTTGCTTACAGTGTAAATGACCATCCTTCAAATGTTTGTTTTGGTACAAACGAATATGGCGGTGGCGAATACTATGTTGAATATCTTGAAGGTATTTATGTAGGATATCGTTATTTTGAAACATTTGCAAAAGACAAGGTGCAATATCCTTTCGGCTATGGCCTTTCTTATACTCAATTCAATCAGAAGCTTGTAGATTATAATTTTGATAACGATAAGGTTACAGCTAAGGTTAAGGTTACAAATACTGGTAATGTTGCAGGTAAAGAAGTTATTGAGCTTTATTACAGTGCACCATATTACAACGGTGGTATCGAAAAGAGTGCTATTTGTCTTGGTGCTTATGAAAAGACAAAGCTTCTTAACCCGGGCGAAAGCCAGACAATTGAAGTAAGCTTCGACATCAGTGATATGGCATCTTATGACCATAAGAATCACGAAGCATGGATTCTTGAAAAAGGTACATATAAAATCATTCTTGGTAAAAACGTAAGAGACCATATTGATTCCTTTGATTATGTCCAGAAGCAAAACAAAATTATGAAGTATGATAGTAAGACAGGTACAGAAATCTCTAACAGATTTGATGACGTTTACAATGATTTCCCTGTTCTTTCCCGTGCAGATTATGAAGGCACATATCCTGTTTTCAGACAGCTTACAGCAACTGATGAAATTAAAAATGTAGACAAGATTCCAGCAAAGACAACAGAGGGTACCGCTCCTATTACAGGCGCTGTCTATGACGAAACTATTATGTTGGAAGATGTGTATAACGACCCAAGTCTTATGGAAAAATTCCTTGACCAGCTCACTGTTGACGAAATGGTTATGATGGTTATTGACGGTGGTTACGGTACTCGTGGTGTTGAACGTCTTGGTATTCCTCAGACATGGGACAACGACGCACCTGCAAGTATTAAAGGACAGAACGGTATTGCATTTACTGATAGTGGTACTGCTTATCCTTGCGAAGTTGCTGTTGCATGTACATGGAATGTTGACCTTGCAGAAACTATGGGTGAATGTGTTGGTATTGAAGCTCGTGACATTGGTACAGATATCTGGTATGCTCCCGGTGTAAATATTCACAGAAATCCTGCCGGTGGCAGAAACTATGAATACTATTCAGAAGACCCTGTTATTTCCGGCACAATGGCTTCTGCTGTTATTACAGGTTGTTATTCAGAAGGTCTTGTTGTTACAATCAAGCACTTTGTAATGAATGACCAGGAATCTCATCGTGAAGGCGTATTCACATGGGCTGATGAACAGACAATGCGTGAAATCTATCTCAAGGCTTTTGAAATTCCAATTAAAGAATCTCCTTGTCTTGGCGTTATGTCTGCATTTAACAGAATCGGTACAAACTGGTGTGGCGGTAGTTCTGCACTTCTTCAGGACCTTCTTCGTGGCGAATGGGGATTTGACGGATTTGTTGTTTCAGACTACTCATGGAATTTTACAGGTGTTGGATATATGAGCCCTATTATTGCTGTTTATAATGGCAATGACACATTACTTACAGGTCTCTGGGCTGTTAACCTTCCATCCCATGTTGTAGCCGTTACTGCTCAATATTATGTTGACCCTATCGGCTTCGGTACAGCTTTGCGTGATGCTTGTCGTAACCTTTGTAAGGTAAAGATGCATACAAAAGCATTCCTTGAACCTTATGAATACGACGACACATTGGAGGGTGCTCTTCTTAAACCTGAAGAATGGAATTTTGAGTCACCATACATACTTTCTTTCCTTGAATTTATTGCTAACAATGTATTGAACGCAATAGTACATTTTGTGAAAAACATTCTTTAAATTATAAAACCATGTCCGATTTTTGCCGAGTGTCCTTGTTGACACTCGGCATTTTTAATGGCTAATTCAGTAATTTTATATAATTTCAAATTATAATTTATCGGGGAGAATGATTATTAATTTAAATATGAATCGTAGGGGACTATGCCCACATCGTCCCGTTCCAAAGCGTGCTGTTAACTTGCTGCGGGACGATGTGGGCATCGTCCCCTACAAGATATGTTGTTCTATATTAACTTACCGTTAAACTCCGATTTGAATATTAAAACAAAAATGGCGGGGTCTTGAGTTGACCTCGCCATACTGTTTATATGATATTGGTTTATTTGCTTTTTGCAGCTACTTTCAAAGCCTTTTCTTTTTCTTCACTTGAATTAACAATTATTACACAGATTGACCACAAACAAATTCCGAGCAAGAGGAACATTACGCCGAAGAATGCGCTATCAAGAGTGAAGACGATAACATCACCAAGATAACCCACAATAGTTGATGCAATTATTCCTTCAATATTAAAAAGCTCAGAAAGAGTGATTTCTCCGCTAAGAAGTTTATTTGCAAAGAAACTTGTGAAAGAAATATATGAAGCAATTGTGAAAAGGAATCCTGTACCGGAAATTGCAGCAATAGCTTTTGTCTTATTTGAACAAATAGCAAATACAAGAACCACAAGTCCGATTACAAGTGCCACACCAAGGAGTGCAGCAGCTACAATCACAGGACGATACATTTCATTTTGAAGAATTGTTGCTTTGAAATCGAAGGTTTCGTCTGTGAAAGATGAAAACAAATTAATAAAATCAGGTAATTTGTAAAGAGAAATTGAATCGTAAGTGGTGTGGAGAGTGGTACCATTTGCAGCGGTATTCTGTCCAACGAGACTTCCCAGTTGGCCGAGAAGGTCTGAAATATCAGTATGTGCAATTTCAAAAGTAAGAAGATTGCTGAAATAGAATACCGGGTATATAGCGATTGCCATAAGCACAGTTACGACTCTATACATTATATCAAAGCCGGTTGTCTTTTTTTTGAGAGATTTTGTTTTACTCATATTTATTCACCTTACTTTCCCCAAGAAGAGTTAAGCTGTACAGTTCTGTTAAATACAATCTTATCTTCAGTTGAGGTAATATCTACACAGAAATAACCCTGACGCATAAATTGGAATGTGTCACCAACCTTAAGTCCTTCCTTAAGTTCGCCCTCAATTATGCAATCGTTAAGAATAACGAGAGACTCAGGATTAAGATTTTCTGTAAATGCACCTGCTGATTCGTCCGATGGGTTTTCTTTATTGAAAAGTCTGTCATAAAGACGAACTTCAGCCTTGAAGCTGTCTGCTTCACTTACCCAATGTAATGTGCCCTTTACCTTTCTTCCGTCAGGTGAGTTACCACCACGGCTTTCAGGGTCATAAGTACAATGTACGCAAGTAACATTTCCGTTTTCGTCTGTGTCATAACCAACACATTTAACGAAATATGCACTCTTAAGACGAACTTCATTGCCAGGGAAAAGTCTGAAATACTTTTTAACAGGCTCAATCATAAAGTCTTCCTGTTCAACATAGAGGGTCTTACCGAAAGTAACCTTACGAGTGCCCATTTCAGGATGGTCTGGATGAACTTCAACATCCAAAGTTTCTGTCTGTCCTTCAGGATAGTTATCTATAACAACCTTCAAAGGACGAAGAACCGCCATTGCTCTTGGTGCATTTGCATTGAGTTCATCACGAACACATGATTCCAAAAGACCGTAGTCAACTACTGAATATGCCTTTGAAACACCGATTTTTTCACAGAAATTACGAATTGCTGCAGCAGGATAACCACGTCTTCTCATACCGCTGAGAGTAGCCATTCTTGGGTCGTTCCAACCGTCAACAATACCTTCGTTTACAAGAGCTAAACACTTTCTCTTACTTGTAAGACAGTAGTTGAGGTTAAGACGAGCAAATTCAATCTGTCTTGGTGGCATTTCTATATCAAGTGCTCTTAAGAACCAGTCGTAAAGTGGTCTGTGGTTTTCGAATTCAAGTGAACAGAGTGAATGTGTAACGCCTTCCTTAGCATCTGACAATGGATGAGCAAAGTCGTACATTGGATAAACACACCATTTGTCACCTGTCTGGTGATGTGGCACGTGAGCAATTCTGTAAATAACAGGGTCACGCATATTGATGTTAGCAGCAGCCATATCAATCTTTGCACGAAGGACTCTTGCGCCGTTAGGAAACTCACCATCAGTCATTCTCTTGAACAAATCAAGATTTTCTTCGATACTTCTTTCTCTATATGGGCTGTTTTTACCGGCTTCAGTAAGAGTGCCACGATACTCTCTGATTTCATCGGCTGTAAGGTCATCAACATAAGCGAGACCTTTTTCGATAAGTTTTACAGCACATTCGTAGATATAATCAAAATAACTTGATGCAAAAAGGCATTTATTCCACTTGAAGCCATGCCATTCAATGTCCTCTTTGATTGCATCGATGTATTCTGTATCTTCTTTCATTGGGTTTGTATCATCAAGACGAAGATTACACTCACCCTTATACTTTTTACTTGTTGCAAAGTTAATGCAGATAGCCTTTGCATGACCTATATGAAGATAACCGTTTGGTTCCGGAGGAAAACGAGTCTGAACCTTATTATAAACACCGTTTTCTAAATCTTCATCAATAAAGTCGTGAATAAAATTTGAAATCTTTGTTACTTCTTCCATATTGTAACCTCTTTATGCTTTGTATGAATTTATCGCATCGTCAATTCTTCTCATAACTTCATCTACACCGAGAATCTGTAAAATATAATACAAATCAGGTGTGTTTGTACGAGATGTAATTGCAACACGGATAACTGTTGAAACATCACCTACATGGCCTTTGAAAGCGTCAGGATTTTGTTTGTATTCCTTAACATTAGGAGTAAATCCGCAGTCGGAACAAAGCTCCTTGATTCTGTTAAACCATTCTTCTTTAGTGTCGTCCTTCGAATAAACATCCTTGTATTTTGTAAGAATTTCTATTGCATCTTCCTTGTTGATGTTTTCAGGAATAGTGTAATCAGCATTATAAAGCTCGTTGTAGAAGAATGAAACATAATTTTCAACTTCTTCCCAACATGCAATATCTTTTCTTGGTTTTGGATTATCTCTGTCGATATTGAGAATAGCGGTAGCTTTTTCACTATCAGCAACAAAAAGATTATATAACTTTTCGTTATAGTCTTTTGCCCATGCTGTAACAAATTCGTACACTTGCTGTGCTGTCATAACAGAAATTACATTTTTTGATACATCGTTGAATTTAACCATATCAAAAAGTGCACCCGAAACGCTCATTTTCTTAAGATTGAATGGGAACTTACTGATGTCCTCTGCTTTGTTTGCTTTTCTCCATTCTTCAAAGTTAGAATTAAGAATTGTAAGCATATATTCTTTGACAGATGCTTCCGGATAACCCTTTTCAATGTAGTATGAAACGTTTGCCTCAGGGTCTTTTCTCTTTGAAAGCTTACGCTTACCGCCATTTTCTTCCTTCATAATAGGAGCAATGTGAGCGTACTTAAGAGGCTTGTTGCCAAGAGCTCTGAAAAGCTCGATATGAGTAGGTACTGATGCAATCCACTCGTCACCACGAACAACATGTGTTGTTCTCATAAGGTGGTCATCAACTGCGTGAGCAAAGTGATAAGTAGGAATTCCGTCTGCCTTTAAGATGACAACATCATTCACATTTTCACTCATTTCGATTTTGCCCTTAATCATATCTTCAAACTTAATTTTTCTTGAGATATCACCGATTGAACGGAGACGAACTGTGAAAGGAACACCATTATTGATTTTTTCAATAATTTCTTCATCAGAAAGGTCACGGCATTTTGCATAAGAGCCATAATAACCCTTGATATCTTCATTTTCCTGCTTTGCTCTTATTTCATCCAAATCTTCAGGAGCACAGAAACAAGGATAAGCTTTGCCTTCTTCCATAAGTTTCTTTGCAAAAGCACCATATATTGCTCTACGGTGACTCTGTGTATAAGGGCCATAGTTACCTATCTCTGTACCAAAGCCTGTAACACCTTCATCCGGGTCAACGCCAAAAGCATTAAGACCTGTTACGATACCTGTAACACCATCTTCTACTTCACGCTTTTTGTCAGTATCTTCAATACGGAGGATGAAAACACCACCGGTTGTGTCAGCAGTAAGCTTTGATGCGAAACCTGCATAGAGTCCGCCAAAGTGTAAGTATCCTGTCGGGCTTGGAGCAAATCTTGTTACTCTTGCACCTTCAGGTAAATTTCTTACAGGAAAAAGCTCTTCGTAGTACTCTGTGGTCTTGTCTACATCTTTAAATATAAGTTCAGCAATTTTTTTGCAGTCTGTCATATAATAACCTCTTATTCAGGGAGAATTGCGTTTGTTGTGATGTATTTAACACCACGCTCAAGCATTGTGTTAAGCAATTCAGGTGTATCAACTGTCCAACAAGCTGCTGTAAGATTGTTGTTGTGAATATTCTGAATAGCATCAAGGTCTTTGAGTGCTCTTTTTGCTTCAAAAGCTACACCGAAACCATTTTCAATACATTCGTGTATTTTTTCTTCTTTAAGTGTGTGTACAAGCAACCATAATTCCATATCAGGTGAAAGACGCTTGAACTCACGAAGGATAGGTGCGTGGAAGGAAATAAGGATAACATCGTCTTCGATTTCATAATCACGAATAATATCAAGAAGGCTTTTTACCTTATCTACACGTTTGTCCTTTACTTCAATCATAGGCTTGATATTTGCTTCTTTACAAATTTCAATATATTCTTCAACAAGGCAAACACCCGCGTCAGGGTATTTGTCAATATTAGCACCGTTAGTGAATTTTACTTTTTTAAGGTCCTCGTAAGACATTGTCTTAACATCGCCCTTTTCTTTTGCCATTGACTGAAGCATATAGTCGTGGATAATTACCCACTTGCCGTCTGTTGTGTAGTGTACATCACATTCAAGAGCGTAGTAGTTATACTTTGCAGCTTCACGGAAAGCTTCAAGTGTGTTTTCCGGAACAATAGCTGAAAGGCCTCTGTGTGCAGTAAAATGAACATCGGACAGGTCTTTTGTTGTCGCAGTTGCTACAGGAACAGTGTCTTTAGCAAGTTTTTTTCCGTAACGCACATCTGTATAAACCTTTCTCAATGCAAGTGCGGAGATAGCAGGTATACCTAATCCAAAACCGAGACCGATTAATGTTTTTTTCTTGTTTTTCACGAGTAATCCCACCCTTTAATTTCGCTTATGTGTAATCTAAATCATTATACAATATAATTTGAAAAAAGTAAACGATATATTTTAATTTTTAGTCATATTTTAAAAGAAAATAGTGGGAGATGCGAAGCCTATTTAACTATTGCGTTTTTTATGCTGTTGTGCTATAATCAGCATACATATTGGGTTATTATGAGTAATTGTGCATTTTTTTAGAAAGGAGTAAAAAGCCATATGGAAATATGGGAGGAGATATATAGACAAATATATTTTATCGGACTTCAGACTCTGCGTTACGGCAAGAGATTTTTCAGATGGTTTTTAACTTTCGTTCGTAAGCCTGTAAAGGTTATTGTTAAATTGATAGTAGGGCTTTTGAGAGTGGTTGATAAATATACACTCAAGAACCTTCGAGACGATTTTACTGAATTCAAAATGTCACGAAAAAAGCATAATGAGCACTCACAATGTGAAGAAAATAATCAGCCAGGATGGAAAAGTGCGTTTTCATATATCTTAAATTTGGTTATGCCGGTTATATCCTTATCCATATTGGTGTTTGTCGTTGTTTTTTGGTCGGATGCAGCTTTTGCTCTTGAAATAAATTACGACGATGAGGTTATTGGGTATGTCCATGATGAATCTGTGTATAGAGAAGCAAGAAATCTTGTTCTTGAACGATTGGGTTCCGGTGTAGCATCAACAGATAATTCACAGGAAGAAAATGATGAAAAATGGCCGGTGAACAATGCGGAGTATAAAATAAAGATGGTTAAACGCACCCAGATGAGCGATGCTTCTGAAATTTGTAATAAAATCATTGAAAAATCCGATATCAAGATTACAAATGCTTGTGGTGTTTATATTGATGATAAGTTTATATGTGCAGTAAAAAACGAAACGGATGCACTTAGTGTTTTTGATTCTATATTATCCGAACACGAAACAGACGAAGGAGATGCTGTTGTCAGTTTTGTAGAGAATATAGATTATGTTCAGGGGTTTTATCCTGATAGTGAAAACACAATAAAAGATGCTGATTTTTTGTTGAATAAGCTTAAATCCGAAACAGGAGAAGAGAGATACTACACAATTGAAGAGGGCGATAGCCTTCCTTTGATTGCACAAAAATTCAATATGACCGAGGATGAAATTAAAAGTCTTAATCCGGATTTATCTGAGGATGTGAAAGAGGGCGAGAAGCTTCTTTTATCCAAAGCATCAGGATTTCTTCATATACAGACAACGAAAACTGAGTACACAGAAGCAGAATTGTCCTATGAGACTGTTACCATGAACACTAACAATTTATATGTGGGTGACAAAAAGGTTGTTTCAGAAGGTGAAAACGGTCTTGAACAGATAACATCTTTGGTGACATATATAGATGGTGTTGAAGTGTCAACAAAAGAAGTGTCCAGAAAGGTTATCAAAGAACCGATAAGTGAAAAAATTCTCTTGGGAACAAAGAAAAAACCTGTTGTTTCAACACCAAAACCACAAAATTCAAAACCTTCCGGTAACAAGAAGGCTCGTTTGGGTTGGCCAACTATAGGTGCATATTCCATATCATCACCTTACGGAGAACGTGATTTTGGTGATGGATGGCATGGTGGCATTGACTTTGTAAGACCGGGTGGAAGTTCCGGTTGTACGGTAGTTTCTGCCGAGGCGGGAGTCGTAATATATACAGGCTGGTATGGTTCCGGCGGAAACACGGTCATAATTGACCATGGCAAAGGGCTTACAACTATGTATTGCCATATGCAGGATGATTCCATTAAGGTTTCGGTGGGGCAAAAGGTTACCCGTGGTCAGCCGATAGGTAATATTGGTGCTACAGGTTTTGTTACAGGTCCACATCTTCATTTTGAAGTAAGAGTTAATGGTAAGGATGTTAATCCGATGCCTTATTTGTATTAATTTTATTTATGTTAAAGGGCAGGCTTTAAGATGGAACAATTTATTATTGCCGGTTTAAAAACTGAATTTACTGTTCGAGAAAATCTTTTGAGGGAACGTTCTGAAAAATATCGCGCAGAATTTGATGAATCAGAGACGGACATTAAAATAGATTTGACAGAAGAATTTTTGCGAGAAAAGAACAAAAGATATTCAGCGCTTACCTATGAAGAAACGGAATATATGTGGACCGGCTCGGACTTTTATAAGCAATTGATAGAGCATAATGGAATTATGCTTCATTCTTCATGTGTGGAAAAGGATGGCTCAGCATATCTTTTTTCTGCTCGAAGCGGAACAGGAAAATCTACTCATACACATCTTTGGCTTAAAAACTTGCCCGGAACAAGCATAATTAATGATGATAAACCGGCACTTGTTTTGGAGAATGGCGTATGGTATGCCTATGGTACTCCGTTTTCAGGAAAAACCGATGAAAACCTGAATGTGAAAGTTCCGGTAAGGGCAATTGTGTTTATAAAAAGAGCAGAAAAAAATAAGGTTGAAAAAATATCAAGTCAAGAGGCAATTAAATTGTTGCTTGAACAGACTGTGAGACCTACGGAAAAGGGAAAAGCAGAAAAAATGTTAGATTTGGTCAGCGGTCTTCTTACAAGCATTCCTGTACTTTCTTTGGAATGTAATATGGAAGATGAAGCAGCGACAGAGTCATATATGGGCATAGAAAGGATTTTAAAAAATGAAGGTTAAGAGTGGCTATATATTAAAAGATGTTGCAGGTAGTAAAATCGTTATGGCAATTGGTGAGGAAAGTGCGAATTTCAATGGTATTATCACCTTTAACGAAGTTGGTGCAGAGGTTTTTACTATGCTTGACGGCACAAAATCAGTAGAAGAAATCATCGAAAAAATTGTGAAGGACTATGAGGCTCCTTATGAAACCGTAGCAGAAGATGTGAACAAGCTTATTGAAAAGATGAGAAATCAAGGTCTTATTGAAGATTAAAATAACAGTCGGAAAAATGAGGAAAAAGAATGAGTGATATACCTGTTTTAAAGTGGATATTTAAAAATTGTGGTAAGCGAGGTAAAGAGATTGTAACTCTTGTTTTGCTTAATGCTTTAAATGCCGGTTCTGCAACATTGTTCGCGATGACATCAAAAACTGTTATGGATTGTGCACAAAATGGCAATAGAGAAGAGCTGTATAAAAATTGCGGCTTGCTTTTGATATTGATTTTAGCGCAGTTATTTACAAGAATATCTTCCTCTCTTATCCATGCAGTAAGTCAAGGTAAGGCAGAAATAAGTCTTAAGTCGACGGTTTTTTCAAGACTTGTTTATGGTAAATATGCAGAATCGACTGAAAAACACAGTGGAGATTTAATGACTCGTTTGACATCTGATGTAACAATGGTAAGTGAACAATATGTGCATCTTTTGCCAAGAGTGGTTTCTACATTGGTAAGATTAATTACAGCAGTAATAGCGTTGTATTCTATAGATAAGAGATTTTTTGGTGTATTCTTTATATGCGCAATTATAGTACCTTTAGTTGCGGCTGTAACCAGAAAATATATTAAAAAAATACATCGTAGACTTTGCGAAAAGGAAGCAACGGTGCGTTCTTTTATGCAAGAGATGATTGAAAATCTTTTTGCAGTAAAGGTTTTTGGAATAGAAGATAAAATATTAGGTATATCATTAAAGCAACAAAAAAGTCTTTATCGCGAAAAGGTCAAGAGAGTTGCGGTTTCCGTTTTAACAAGAAATATGTTCTCCTTTGCTTTTTCGTTGGCATATTTAATTGCTGTTATATATGGTTCTTATGGCGTTTTAAACGGAACTATTACTTTTGGTTCTGTTGTTGCGATTATACAACTTGTTAGCCAGCTTCGTGCACCGACTACAGGTATTACAAGTGTGTCAACTGCTTTTTATGGTATGACTACATCAGCACAGAGGCTTATGGAAGTTTCAGGAACGGAAAATGAGAAAAAAGAATATCCTGAAATGAATTATGATGAGTTTATAAAAATAAGAGTAGAAAATGCAACCTTTGGTTACAGAGATGAAACTGTTATTAATAATGCAAACTTTACAATAAACAAAGGTGAATTTATTGGAATCAAAGGTCCGTCAGGTGCAGGTAAAAGCACCTTGTTTAAGTTGATTACAGGTCTTTATCCGCTTGATAGCGGTAGTGCAGTTGTTGAAACGACAAAAGGTGATATGGACTGCAAATATACGAAGAGAATGTTTTCATTTGTTCCGCAGGATAATATGCTTTTCAGCGGAACAGTCAGAGAAAACATTACAATTCTTAATCCTCAGGCTACTGATGAGGAAATCAGGAAAGCACTTGAGAATTCAGCAGCTGAATTTGCTTATGATTTAGATGGTGGACTGGATTTCGTGCTTGGTGAATCCGGCGCAGGTATTTCACAAGGACAGGCACAAAGACTTGCCATTGCAAGAGCACTTTTAGGTAAAGGAAAGGTTCTTTTGATGGATGAGGCTACGAGTGCTCTTGACAGCGAAACCGAAAAGACAGTTATGAAAAAGCTTAAAGAAAATGACGATATTACGGTTGTGTTTATTACTCATCGGGAAATGGTGCTTGAGGATTGTGATAGAACAATAACCGTTGCGAACGGTTCTGTTTCAGAAAATTAAGTAATTAAAAATTGCTCGCAGATATTAAAATCTGTGAGCAAAATTTGTGTGTATATAAGGAATTTTAAAGATGACAGAAACAAAAAACATTCCACCACAAGAAAATAAAATGGGAACGATGCCTATAGGCAGACTTTTAGCATCGATGGCAACGCCTATGATGATTTCTATGCTTGTTCAGGCGTTTTATAATATTGTTGACAGCGTTTTTGTGTCACAATTAGGTGAAGATGCTCTTAATGCAGTTTCTCTTGCTTTCCCGTTGCAACAGCTTATGATTGCTGTTTGCGGTGGTACATCAGTAGGTATGAACGCTATGCTTTCGCGTTCTTTGGGCGCAAAACAATTCGAAAAAGCAAACAAGATTGCAAATACAGGTGTATTCCTTTTCCTTTGCAGTTCAGCTGTGTTTACATTGATTGGTGTATTCCTTTCGCGACCATTTTTCTTAGCTCAGACGGATGTTCAGCAGATTGTGGATTACGGAACAGACTATGCATCTGTGTGTCTTGGTTGTTCAATCGGTATCTGTAGTCAGTTCTGCTTTGAAAAGCTTTTACAGTCAACAGGAAAAACCACACACTCAATGATTGCACAGTTGATTGGTGCGGTAATCAATATAATTCTTGACCCTATTCTTATATTCGGTCTTTTGGGTATGCCTAAATTAGAGGTCCTCGGTGCCGCGATAGCAACTGTTTCGGGACAGATTGTTGCAGCACTTGTAGCAATAGCATTCAACATTAAATGTAATAAAGAAATTCATATTACAACAAGACTTATTCGTTGGGATAAGGATATTGCAAAGGAAATCTACAAAATCGGTTTACCTTCAATTATAATGCAGTCAATCGGCTCTGTTATGACCTTTACAATGAACAAAATTCTTATTGCATTTACAACAACTGCAACAGCAGTATTCGGAAGCTATTTTAAGCTTCAGAGCTTTGTGTTTATGCCTATTTTCGGCTTGAATAACGGTATGGTTCCGATTATTGCATACAATTATGGTGCAAAAAGATATGACAGAGTTAAAAAGACAATAACGTTATCCATTGCTTCAGCAATGACAATTATGCTGTTTGGTTTGTTGGCATTTGAATTGATTCCTGATGTTCTGTTGTCTTTCTTCAATGCATCAAAGGAAATGCTTAAAATTGGTGTACCGGCATTGAGAATTATCGGTACGCATTATATCTTTGCAGGTTTCTGTATTATCGCAGGTTCAGTTTGTCAGGCAATCGGAAAACCTGTTTACAGTCTTATAGTTTCTGTTTGTCGTCAGCTTGTTGTGCTTCTACCATCGGCGTGGTTACTTTCTCTGACAGGACGACTTGAACTGGTATGGTTTGCATTCCCTATTGCAGAGTGCTTCTCATTGGTGTTAAGTACAATTTACTTAAGCAAGACAATGCGACGAGCAAAAGAAAAAATGAAGGATATTATTTTATAAATTATAATTTGATGCAAGTTGTATAATTAAAGGGAAAGACTGAAAATGTCTTTCCCTTTTGTGTATTTATTTATTAACTACATTCTGTGGTTTTCCATCAAGATATGCAAAAATGTTTTCTTTTAAAATATTCATAAGCCTTTCTCGTGTTTCAAATCCTGCCCATGCAATATGAGGTGTTATAAAACAATTTTTTGCAGTAAGTAAAGGATTATCTGCTTTTGGTGGTTCGACTGTAAGTACATCAAGTCCTGCACCACGAAGTTTACCGCTATTCAAAGCATCAGCTAAATCCTTATCGTTTACAACAGGCCCACGACTTGTGTTTATGATAATTGCACCGTCTTTGCAATTGTTGATAAATTCTTTGTTTACAAGTCCTGTTGTCTTTTCTGTAAGAGGACAATGGAAAGAGATAATATCACTTGTCTTTGTAAGTGTGTTCATATCAACCCATTTGAAGTTTTTACGGTGACTTTGGTCGGTTTCGTGACCGGAAACTGCCTGTACATTCATCTTGAATGCTTCTGCAATATCTGCAACAGCCTGACCAATCTGACCAAAGCCTACAATACCGAGAGTTTTGCCATTTAATTCTGTAAGTGGTGTTTTCCAGTAACAAAAATCAGGACAAGACGACCAGTCACCACTTTTTACGCTTTCACTATGTAATCCCACTGCATTTGTGATTTCGAGAATCAATGAAAATGTAAGCTGTGCAACTGCATTTGTCGAATAAGCAGGAATGTTTGAAACAGGAACACCGATTTCATTTGCGTATTCCCAGTCAACAATATTATATCCTGTTGAAAGAAGGGCAATATATTTAAGATTAGGGAGGCACGAAAGAGTTTCCTTTGTCAGTGGAGTTTTGTTTGTAAGAATAATATCTGCACCTTCGCATCTTTCAAGAATTTTATCCCCTGATGTACGATGATGTATATGACATTCTCCTAATTTCAGGAGCCAGTCCCAAGAAAGGTCTCCCGGATTGAGGGCATAAGAATCAAGGACAACTATTTTCAAAAAATCACAACCTTTTATAATCTTTATATAACACATAATATTCTATCACAAATTAATATAATATAACAATAAAAACATTGACCTTTTTTAATAAATATTATAAAATTACAATGTGTGAAAATTTCCTGAATGGAGAATTTGATGGAAAAGAAAAATCTGAACAGAAAGAAAGCGTTGAATTTTACGTCAATCGGACTTTTTGTTGCTGCGATAGTAATTGCGGTTATTACTGTTGTTATGAGCACTAAGGTTGCAGAAGGCGGATGGGCAGAGTTTTTACACACTCTTGACAGATTACAGGACTTTATTATGTCGCTTGATGATAAGTATCTTATTGTCATTGCCATTTTGTTTGTGTATGTGTTGAGAGGATTTTTACCTATACCATTTCCGTTTATATTGATTATGACAGGTGTTATATTCAGACCTGTTAACGCTATTCTGATAAATACTTTAGGAACATCGATTGTTCTTTTAATAACATACTACTGGGGAAAGGTTACCAACGGTGGTGTAGCTATTAAAAAACTTGAAAAATACGATAATATACGCGAAATGATGAGCCACCACGGCAAGACAAAGCTAGGTGTGCTGGTGGCGTTAAGACTTGTACCGTCGGTGCCTATGAATATGGTTAGTAAGGCTTACGGTGGAATGAAATTCCCTTTAGATGGGTTTATGGTAGCGTCACTTTTAGGATTCTTCCCTAAAATCTGGGTTTATTCTGTAATGGGTGGAAATATCGCACAACCATTTACCTGGCATTTTATGGGACCGATTATATTCTTGTTGATTTTATCGGGTTTTGTGACCTTGATTGTAAATACTACCTTAGAGCAAAGAAAAGGAGAAAATAAAAATGTCAAAAATTCAGATGCTTAAAGATGCTATTATGAATGGCGAGTATGATGCTCGTTTTAAGAGAGTTTATGTTACAGAAGAGGCTGTTAAAGCACAGCATGAAAGATATGTAAGTCTTGCAAATGATTTTGCAGAGATTTTCAGTGAAGACAGAGAAGCAAGACTTTTCTCAGCACCGGGCAGAACAGAGGTTGGCGGTAATCACACTGACCATAACCACGGTCGTGTTCTTGCAGCAGGTATTAATCTTGATGCTATTGCAGTTGCTTCAAAGAATGACGAAAATATCGTTCGTGTAAAATCCCGTGGATATAAAATGGACGTTTGTGACATTACTGACCTTGAAATCAAAGAGGATGAAAAAGGTCATTCTCCTGCTCTTGTTCGTGGTATGTGTGCAGGTTTCCTTAAATACGGATACAAAATCGGTGGTTTTGACGCTGTAACAATGTCAAGCGTTCTTTCAGGTTCAGGACTTTCATCATCAGCAGCTTACGAGGTGCTTGTTGGTACAATGCTCAACTACCTTTACAACGACGGTCAGGTTGATGCAATCACAATAGCAAAGATTGCACAGTATGCAGAAAATGTATATTTTGATAAGCCTTGCGGACTTATGGACCAGATGGCTTGTTCAGTAGGTGGATTTGTTACTATCGACTTTAACAATCCTCAGGAACCAATTGTAAATGAAGTTAAGTTTGATTTCGCATCATCAGGTCATTCACTTTGTATCGTTGATACAAAGGGCAGCCATTCAGATTTGACAGATGACTATGCTGCAATCCGTAGCGAAATGGAAGCAGTTGCAGGTTGTTTCGGTAAAAATGTTCTTCGTGAAGTTGACGAAGAGGAATTCAAGAAGAATATTCCTGCTGTCCGTGAAAAGGTTGGCGACAGAGCAGTTATCCGTGCAATGCACTTCTTTGCAGATAATGACAGAGTATTAAAGGAAGTTGACGCTCTTAAAAATGGTGATTTTGAAGCATTCAAATCATACATACTTGAGAGTGGTGATTCTTCATACAAGTATAATCAGAATGTATTCTCAGTTAAAAAGCCACAGGAACAGCCTGTTTCATTAGCACTTGCAATCAGTGAAAGCATTCTTAAAGGAAAGGGTGCTTGGCGTGTTCACGGTGGTGGATTTGCTGGTACAATTCAGGCATTCGTTCCAAACGATATCCTCGCAGATTACAAAAATGCAATGGAAGGTATCTTTGGCGAAGGTTCTTGCTATGTACTTATTATCCGTCCGGTTGGTGGCGTTGAAATATAAAAATAAGGTTGATTTAAATGACAACTATTGAACTTTTAAAAACTTTGACTTCTCCTGCAGGTGTTGCAGGAGAAGAATCAAGCTCCTTTGAGTCTTTAAAGGGGCTTTTTTCACTTTATGGAGATGTTTCTTGTGATACAACGGGGAACATAATAATTCATCGTGAGGGTACAGGAAAACATGTTCTTCTTGATGCACATCTCGATACAATCGGCTTTGTTGTAACGGGCATTACCGACGATGGCTTTGTCCGTGTACAAAAAGTTGGTGGAGTTGATATGCGTACTGTTGAGGGTATGGAATTGACTCTTCACGGAGTAAATGATATTTATGGTGTTGTTTGTACTGTGCCACCACATCTTTCTGACGGTGAAAGTAAGGTTTCAGCAGACGGTACTGCTGTTGTTGATATTGGTATGACAAAAGAAGATGCTCAGAATGTAATTTCAGTTGGTGACAGAGCATCATTCAGAAGTGATTTTTCGGTTCTTAATGAGAATGTTGTGTCTTCACCATATATTGATGACCGTGGTGGAATAGCCGTACTTTTAAAGGCTCTTGAATACACAAATACAGAGAACGAAATCACACTTGTTTGTTCTGCGCAGGAAGAAACAGGTGGTGCAGGTGCTACTTGTGCATCGTTCAATGTAAATGCCGATTTGTCTGTTTCAGTTGATGTAAGCTTTGCAACAACGCCTGATTCAAAGTCGACTGAATGCGGAAAAATGAACGGTGGTGCAATGATAGGATATGCACCGATTCTCGACAGAAGCTATACTGAAAAGTTAGTAGAGATTGCAAAGGAAAAGGATATTCCGTATCAAAAAGAGATAATGAACGGAAGAACAGGTACAAATGCTGACCATATCACAATATCAAAGGGTGGAATCCCATCTGTTTTGGTGTCACTTCCATTAAGATATATGCATACACCTGTTGAAACAGTTGATGTGCGTGATATTGAAGCTTGCGCAAAGCTCATCGCAGAATTTATGGAAAGGGTGTGAGAATATGAATTTTGAACTTCTGAGAACCCTTTGTGAGCTTAACGGTACATCGGGTGATGAAAAAGTTGTGAGAGATTTCATAATCTCACAGTTGCCTGATGATTGCGAATATACAGTTGACCCTATGGGTAATCTTATTGTGAATAAAAAGGGTGAAATGACTCCTGAAAATAAGGTTGCACTCTTTGCTCACATGGACGAAGTAGGTTTTATCGTGACTTATATCCACGAAAATGGCTTCGTCAGTGTGGCACCTGTAGGTGGAATTGATAATTCAGCTTTGTTTGGTAAAAAAATAACTGTAAACGGTAATATCGGTGTAGTAGGTGGAAAGGCAGTTCACCAATGTTCAGGTGATGAGGCTAAAAAAATCCCTGATATTACTGACGTATATGTTGATTTTGGATTTGAAAATAAAGAAATAGCAGAAAATCATCTAAGCCTTGGTGACTATGGCTATTTTAAATCGGATTTTGTCGAATTTGGTAGCGATATGATTAAATCAAAGGCAATTGATGACCGTCTTGGTTGTGCAATTATGATTGAGCTTTTAAAGAAAAAGTCAAAAATTAACTATACCTGTGTTTTTACTGTTCAGGAAGAGGTTGGTACTCGTGGTGCGACAGTTTCTGCATATACTGTAGAGCCGGATTATGCTATTGTAATTGAGACCACAACTGCATCTGACATTCCGGATACACCTGAAAACAAAAAGGTTTGCAAGGTTGGTAACGGTGCAGTTGTATCCTTTATGGACAGAGGAACAATATATAATAAAGATTTATATAAAAAAACAAGAGAAATTGCAGATAAGAATAATATTCCAAATCAGACAAAGACTGTTGTTGCAGGTGGTAACGACGCTGCGGCAATTCATAAGGCAGCTGGTGGAATTAAAACTGTTGCAGTTTCTTTACCTTGCAGATATATTCATTCAGCATCTTCTGTTGGCAGTAAAAAGGATATGGACTCTGTAAAAGCACTCTGTGAGATGTTACTCGAGGAATTTGCCAATGGTTAAATCACTCCAATTTATTGATGAGTCAATTTTTAACTATCTTGGTGAAGATGATTATGCACAGTTTATTGCTTTGACAGGGCTTTGCGACGGAATAAGGCTAAATGATGGCGTTGTGTGGGTTCAGTATAATGAATCGGATGAGATTACAGCCATCATAACCAAAACCAGAAACGGAAAAAATCTTGTTTTTGCAAGTGAAAGCTGTGATAAAGCAGAACTTGATTTTGTTATAGAAAAAGATGATGAAACACAAATAGATAAAAAATATCTATTGAAAAAATCTGTGAAAAATAACTGCCTCGAAAAAGGGCTAGACAGAGCAGATTATATGAAAATAAAAAGCCTTAACAGCGAGGATAAGGACAAACATCTTGATATTGTGGCCTTAAAAGCATTGCTTAACAGTATGGGAAAATGTGAGGGCTCAATAATCAGTCAGGATAATGAAGAACTAAGTGGTGGATTTATAACCTTTAGTCAAAAAATATCTTTGATAACAGATATATATACTAATGATAAATACAGAAATCAAGGTTACGGAAAAAGGATAGTTGAAAAATTACTAAAACTCTCAAAGAATGAAAGTGTGTATCTTGTTTCAAAAGAGCACAATTTAGATTTTTATAAAAAATGCGGTTTTGAAATCGTAAAAGAAATATATGATTATAAAGGATAGTTTGAAATGTTTTTTGAAATCAGTGAAAGAGTAAAGGAACTTTCTGCAACAGCATTAAAAAAAGCAGAAACAGTTTTTGGAAGAATTGATGAATTAACTGAATATAATCAGCAAAAGGTGCTCTCTGCATTTATCAGAAACAGAGTTGACGAAACAGATTTCAATACTTCCACAGGCTATGGCTATGGTGATAAAGGCAGAGAAAAGCTTGATGTTCTCACAGCAGATATTTTTGGTGCTGAAAGTGCGATTATCCGTGCAGGTGCACTTGCAAGCGGTACTCATACTCTCGCAGTTTGTCTTTATGGTATTCTTCGTCCAAACGATACTATGCTTTGTGTAACAGGTACACCGTATGACACCCTCCATTCAACAATCGGTCTTGGTGGTAAGAATATGGGTGACGGTACACTCCTTGATTTTGGTGTGCATTATGCTCAGGTTGATTTGACTGAAGATGACAAGCTTGATTATGATGCTATTGAAGAGGCAGCAAGTGATAAAAGTGTAAGAATGGTTTATATTCAGCGCTCCCGTGGATATTCACTTCGTCACACAATTTCTGTTGATGAAATTAAAAAAGTTTGCGACATTGTACACAGAGTTAATAAAAGAGCAATCGTTATGGTTGATAACTGCTATGGTGAGTTTACAGAAAGAAAAGAACCTACTGAAGTTGGTGCTGACTTAATGGCAGGTTCACTTATTAAAAATGCAGGTGGCGGAATTGCTGCTTGTGGCGGATATATTGCGGGTCGCAAGGATTTGGTTGAGCTTTGTGGCTACCGTCTTACAACTCCGGGACTGGGCACAGAGGTCGGTGCAACTCTCGGACAGAACAGAAGCGTGTTTATGGGGCTTTTCAATTCGCCTCATGTTGTTGGTGAAGCACTTAAGACTGCTGTTTTTGCAGCGTCTGTATATACAGAATTAGGATTCAGGGTTACTCCGACCGTGGAGGAAGACCGTCACGATATTATTCAGGCAAT